>JAURLR010000226.1 GCA_030831135.1 Alphaproteobacteria bacterium | reverse complement strand
AGTGCGGTGCTCAGGCGGAAACCCGGTCGAGGAACTCCAGACAGATCTCCGCGAACATCTCGGGTGCCTCCATGAGAGCGACATGGCCCGTGCCCTTGAGGATTTTCAGCTCTGAACCCGGGATTTGCGCGTGAATTTCCTCCGACAGATGCGGGGAGGCGATCAGGTCCAGATCCGAGCAGGTGATGAGCGTGGGAACGGAGACCTGCGGCAGCCGGTCATAGGTGTCGCCGACGATGCAGGCTTCCAGTTGGCCGATCCAGCCGGCGTTGACCGGGGAGTTCTGCAACAGGAACTGGCGGTGTGCGTCCATCTCTTCCACATGGGTGTCGTAATAGGCGCTGGCGTGCAGCGCCATCATGCTGATCTCGGCCAGTGCCACACGCTGGTCATGGGCGGCGAGATAGCGACGGGTTTCCTGGAATTTCTTCAGTCGGGGGCCGTTGCGGGTCCAGCTGTGGTGAATGCCAAGGGTGCGGACGCGCTCGGGATGATTGAGCGTCAGTTCCTGGGCGATGTGGCCGCCCATGGAAAAGCCCATAACATGGGCCTGATCGATCCCGGCATCATCGAGGACATGGGCCGCATCATCGGCCATGTCGGCGAGGCTGTAACCCGGCGCGGGAACGCTGGACTTTCCGACACCGCGGTTGTCGAACACGATGGTGGTGAAGTTTTTGGAAAAGAAGGGAACTTGCCCGGCCCAGAAACCCAGATCATGACCCGTCCCGCTGATCAGTATGAGAGGAGGTCCCTCGCCGTGAACTTCATAGTTGATTGCGACGCCGTCGCGCGGTCGGGTGATGGCCATGGAGAAGCTCCTGTTCTTGATCGGCGGACAATGAACGCGCCGGGTGCAGGCTTCAACCGGTTCCCCATCAATTCAGATTTGCCGGGGGCGCACGAGTACTGATCCCCGGCAATGGTTGCAAACAGGGGTGCGGGAACGCTACATCAGGGCATCGTTTTTTGCTCTGCCGTTCGATTTGCAGATCAGGGGGAAAGAGGTCAAGCACATGCCCGAGACACCGTTCGAAACACGCGAATTCCGCAATGCCCTTGGCAATTTTGCCACCGGCGTCACCATCATCACCGCCAAAGGGCCCAAGGGTGATCTCGTGGGGGTGACAGCCAATTCGTTCAACTCTGTCTCGCTTGAGCCGCCGCTGGTGCTCTGGAGCATCGACAAGAACTCGCCCAGCCTTCAGATCCTTGAGGAAGCCAGCCATTTCTGTGTCCATATCCTGAGTGAAAATCAGGGTGCGGAATGCATGGCGTTCGCGAAATCGGGCACCGACAAGTTTGGTGCGGTGGAGTACACCGAAGGTCTCGGGGGCGCGCCGCTGCTTGAAGGCTGTCTGGCCCGCTTCGAGTGCAAGAATGTTGTGCACCACGAAGGCGGTGATCACATGATCATCGTGGGTGAGGTCGAGCGGTACGATACCAATGAAGGTGAACCGCTGACATTCTTCCGTGGACAGCTCGGTCGGCTTGCGGAGCCTGACCCCAAATAAGTCGTTTGGGCTGCCTGAAGGCTGTCTTCCGGGTGATCCGGGTTTTTGTGGCGCAGTTGCGCCCATTTTCCCCTGCCAGCCCTTCCAACTCTCTCCCATAGACGGGTATAGTCCGGCCAAATTCGGCGCGGACTCAATCTTGTCCGTGCCCCGACCCCTGGAGGAGAATTCGTAATATGAAAACCCTGAACCACTGGATCAACGGCGCGGCAACGGCAGGCGTATCGGGCCGGACCGGCCCCGTCTTCAACCCGGCAACGGGCGAGCAGATTGCCAACGTCAATCTGGCCAACAACGCTGACGTGGATGCGGCTGTGGCTGCGGCCCAGGCGGCCCTGCCAGCATGGTCATCCATACCGCCGCTGCGTCGCGCGCGCGTCATGTTCCGCTACAACGAGCTGATCCTCCAGCACACCGATGAGCTGGCCGAGATGATCACGCAAGAGCATGGCAAGACGATTGATGACGCGAAGGGCGATATCCTGCGTGGACGCGAAGTCGTCGAATTCGCCTGCGGTATCCCGCATCTGCTGCGTGGTGACTTCACCGAAGATGTCGGCACCGGCGTGGATGCCTATACGATTCGCCAGCCTGTTGGCGTGTGTGCGGGTATCACCCCGTTCAACTTCCCCGCGATGATCCCGCTCTGGATGTTCCCGCTGTCGATTGCCTGCGGCAACACCTTCATCCTGAAGCCGTCCGAGCGCGACCCGTCCTGCCCGATCCGGCTGGTAGAGCTGGCTGAAGAAGCCGGTGTGCCCAAAGGCGTTGTGAACCTGGTCAATGGTGACAAGGAAGCTGTGGATGCGATCCTGCGCCATGATGGCATTGATGCGGTCTCCTTCGTCGGCTCAACGCCGGTGGCCTCCTATATCTACGCAACGGCTGCCGAACACGGCAAACGCGTGCAGGCCCTTGGTGGTGCAAAAAACCACATGGTCGTGATGCCCGATGCCGATATGGATCAGGCTGCCGATGCCCTGATCAGCGCGGGTTATGGCTCGGCGGGTCAGCGTTGCATGGCTGTGTCCGTGGCGGTCGCGGTGGGTGATGAGACCGGCGACAAGCTGGTCGAGAAGCTGACGCCGAAGATCCAGGAGCTCAAGATCGGACCGGGCAATGGCGAAGGCATCGAAATGGGCCCCGTCGTGACCAAGGAAGCCCACGAACGCATCCTCAACCTGATCGATCAGGGCGAGAAGGAAGGCGCAACGCTGGTCGTGGACGGCCGTGGCTTCAAGATGCAGGGCTATGAGAACGGTTACTTCATGGGCGGCACGCTGTTCGACCATGTCACCGAAGACATGGCGGTCTACAAGCAGGAAGTCTTCGGGCCGGTTCTCGTGATCTTGCGCTCGGAGGATTATTCAGCTGCCGTGGATATCGTGAACCGCCACGAATACGGCAACGGCACCGCGATCTTTACCAAGGATGGTGATGCCGCGCGTGACTTTGCCGAGCGGGTTCAGATCGGCATGGTTGGCGTGAATGTGCCGATCCCTGTGCCGGTCGCCTATCACAGCTTTGGTGGCTGGAAGCGGTCGCTCTTCGGCGACATGCACATGCATGGCATGGAAGGGGTCCGGTTCTACACCCGCCAGAAGGCGATCACCTCGCGCTGGCCCAAATCCGGCGTGCGTGAAGGCCACAGCCTGAACATGCCGACCATGCAGTAGCCATGGAACGGAAATGACCGGCGCGGATCAGCCGAAAATCCAGCTCTCCGGCGTAACACGGGCGTTCGAGGACGTCCGTGCGCTGGACGGGGTGGACCTGACTTTGGCGCCGCGCCAGTCTCTCGTTCTGATTGGTGGCTCGGGCAGCGGTAAGTCGCTGCTGCTCAAATGCATCCTCGGGCTGATCCCGCCGGATTCCGGCAGCATCAAGGTTGATGGGATCGAGACCGTCGGCATGCCGGAGAACGAACGAATGGTCTGGATGCAGCGCTTTGGCGTGCTGTTCCAGCGTCAGGGTCTGTTCGACAGCATGACGATCTGGGAAAACATCGCGTTCCGGCTGATCCACGAGGACAGGCTTGCGCCCAGCGAGGCCCGTGACCGCGCCATCGCACGGCTGGGGCAGGTTGGCCTGACACCCGATACGGCGGATCTCTATCCCTCGGAAGTCTCGGGAGGAATGCAGAAACGCGTCGGTCTGGCCCGTGCCATTGCGACGGACCCGGAAATCCTGTTTCTCGACGAACCCACGGCCGGCCTCGACCCGATCATGAGCAATATCATCAGCGAACTGATCAATGAACGCGTCGATGAACTCGGCGCAACGGTGGTCTCCATCGTCAGCAATCTCGACGTGGTGCGAAACATCGCCGACAGCGTCCTGATGCTGCATGCGGGGCAGGTGGTCTGGAACGGTCCAGTCGCCGGACTGGATGAAACCGACAATCCCTATGTCCGCCAGTTCGTGACCCAGTCGATCGACGGCCCCATCGAAATGCCGAAGCTGGCGGGCTAGGTCGCGCCGTTTTCGGCCAGACGTTGCCAAACCTCTGCCCGTGTCGGAATCGCGTCGCGGCCCCCGTGCCGGGCACATTTCATGCCGGCGGCGGCATTGGCAAAGAGTGCGGCCTCTTCCATGGGTTTGCCTTCGCCGATGGCCAGTGCAAACGCACCATGGAAGACGTCCCCCGCCCCGAGCGTATCGATCGGTTCGATGGCGAGAGCGGGAATGTGCCGGACCACGTTGTCGTCTTCCGAGAGCCAGTAAAAACCCTCTCCGCCTGCGGTGACGCCCACGACCGCGTCCGTACCTTCGCGCGCCTTGCGCAAACCGGTGGGGAGGTCCGAAGTGTCGGTGTACTGGGCCAGTCCGGCGAGCGAGAAAATCGCGTGACTGGAGAGTTCCACCAGTTCCCGGGGAATCGGGGTTGGGCTGATATCGGCGTCGAGAACACCGGGAATCTGGTTGGCCCGGGCGCGTTCGAGGACGGGCATGGCCGCCTGTGGCCAACGCGGGTCCACAAGGACCCCGCTGGTATCCGCGATACGGTCCAGTGGGAGCCAGCTTGCATCATTGTCGAGATTGCGCCCCGGGAAGACGATGGCCTGGCGCGCGCCTTTGTTGCCGATCACAACAGCCGAGACCGGCGACTGAGCACCATCAATCTGCCGGATCACATCGGTCATCACACCACGCCGTGCCAGCCCGTCACGGATGTGTTCGCCCGCTTCATCCTTGCCGACCCGTCCCCATAATGCGGCGCGACCACCCAGCCGTGCGACCGTGACGCTGGCCGTGGCGGCCATGCCGCCACCGAACTGCTGATAGTTCCGCGCGAAGGTCTTGCTGTCATCCGAGGCAGGCAGGTCTGCCTCGAAAACGTAATCGAGGAACGCGACGCCGACACAGATGATTTCCGCCATGGGGTGTCAGACGGCCTTTGCGCCGTAATAGAGCATCGCGGCGTGCTGTGCTTCGGCAAAGAACAGCCAGCGTTCAAGCAGAACGCCAATGCAAAGCCCTGTCAGTCCGAGCAGGCATGCAATCATCATGGCCGGCCCGGTCATCAGGGCGGCTGCCGCGAAAGCGACGACGGGAACCGCACCGCCAACGAGCAAAGCGATCATCCGGAGCTTTGCGGCGTGTTTGCGTGCGATCTGAAAGCCCATCTCGCGCATGATGTAGTTCTCCCCCGTATGGGGGGCTTCGAACAGGGTCACTGGTCCGATATGTCCGAGACCGGTTGCGGATTCTGCCGTGGCGACGGGTTTGGCATTGTCGATCCGACGCCAGTAAAGCAGCTTCAGAGCCCATGCCACGGCGATGACAAGAACCACCGGCCAGATCCCGTGGGGCGGGACGGGCGTAAAGATGTTGTAGCTTGTCACCAGCAGCGCGCCGCCAGTGGCCAGCCCGAAGGCAAGGTAGACCGGAACCACGGTGACATCGGTCCAGCGCGGGATGGCTTTGAGGCTGGCATAGATCATTCCGGTGCTGGCGATCGTGACAAGCGCCATCACGCCGGTGGCCAGTCCGGCGATCAGCCAAAGGCCGCTTGTCGATTCGAATATGATCCATCCAAGGGCAAAAACGAGCGCCGGTCCGTAGGTGATGACGGCAGCCACACCTTCGCGGGACAGCCAGGATGAGCGCCATTGGGACAATGCACGCCAGGCGCGCTCCGGGTGACCCAGATGGAAGGTTGATGACAGCAGCCCCGCCGTGATCAGACCGAGCGAGATAGCAAACATCACGAGGCCGGAAACCATAGCCGGGACGACGTTGCCGGCGAGTGCCAACATGGCAAGCCAGACCAGCATGCCGTAGCCCGCGCCGGATGCGGTGGTGAAGAAGATGACGGAATAGGCTGGATGCATCGGAAACTGCTTCGGTGAGGCTAGCGTGAGAGGTTGCGGTCAACCCAGTCGAGGAACCGGCTGCCTGTACTGGACGTCTCTGCAGCGGTTTTCAGAGCTGACTGTGCCGCAGGCGCGTTCGAGGTCGGGCGGGCACGGGGCGGGAGATACTTGTTTGTCGGCTTCATTCCCATTTCCGGCATCAGATCATAGCCGCCGCGTTCGGCGACAAGCTGACTGACTTCGGAATTGGGGTCACCCAGATCGCCGAAGTGACGGGCGGATGCCGGACAGGTCGAGACGCAGGCCGGGATGCGGTCTTCCTCGGGCAGGTTCTGGTTTTCGATCCGGTCGATGCACAGGGTGCATTTCTTCATCACACCATCGGAATGGTCGTATTCCCGCGCCCCGTAAGGACAGGCCCAGGAGCAGAGTTTGCAGCCGATGCAGGTGTCGGCATTGACCAGTACGATCCCGTCGGACTCGCGTTTGTAGCTTGCGCCCGTGGGGCACACGGTGACACAGGCGGGTTCTTCGCAATGCAGGCAACTGCGCGGGAAATGGACCGTCCGGCCTTCAGGACCGCTACCGGCCTCGTAGGTGTGGATGCGGTTGAACCAGACCCCGAGCGGGTCGGCACCATAAGGATCCTCGTCGGTCAGTGGCGCGGAATGGCCACCGGTGTTCCATTCCTTGCAGTTGACCGCGCAGGCATGGCACCCGACACAGATATCGAGATCGATCACCAGTCCGAGCTGACGCACACTGGCCTGTTTGGGAAGACTGGTCATGAGCCTTCTCCTCCGCGATTGCGCCGCCAGTTGCCAATCGGCAGGAACTGCGCACCGTATCGCAAACGTTTCTTGGCCTTTTCAACGCCGGGCGCGCGGGGCAGGGCCTGCTTGGCGCCATCACCGAGTTCTACTGTGTCGTCCTTGATGACCCGGACACGCAGGTCAAACCACGCGGCCTGCCCCGTGATCGGGTCGGTGTTGGCGAACCGGTACCCATCCCGGGGAGGCAGAAGGTCGGTGATCAGGTGGTTCAGCAGGAAGCCCTTGTTGGATTCCGGGGCGTCCTTGGACAGGTTCCACGCGCCCTTTTTCTTGCCGATGGCATTCCAGGTCCAGACCGTATCGGTGTTGCAGCCTTCCATCAGCGCGATGACGGCCCCGATCGAACCATAGGGGCTTTCCACGCGGACCTTGTCCCCATCAGACAGGCCCTGGGCCTCACCGGTCTTGCGGTTCATGTAGAGCTTGTTCCAGCCGTGGATTTGCCGGAGCCACGCATTCTGCGATCCCCAGGAGTGATACATCGCCATTGGGCGCTGGGTCAGGGCGTGGATCGGATAGGCTGCGGGGTCGGAGTGGCTGTCCTCGAAAGGCGCGTACCAGACCGGCAGCGGGTCAAAGGTATCGAGAATTCTCTCCCGGTACTGTGCGGGTGGCTGTACGCGCCCGAAACCCTGTGCGGCCAGTTTGAACCGCTGCATGGGCTCGCTATAGAGCTGCAGCACGATCTGGTCTGCCGAGGGGATCCAGCCCATCTCGGCAGCGTGGTCGAGATACTCACGATTTGCGTGCTTGTAGAAGCGCTGACTCGGGGTGAATTCCCCCTTCCAGAAACAGCCATTCTCGATATAGCGGTCAAGCTGCTCGGGATTGGGCGCGCCGCGACCGTGCGAATCCTGGTTCTCGCCACGCCAGCCCGCGAGCGGGCCGATGCCCGGTGTGCGTTCATGGTTGGCAAGGTACTCAGGATATCCGCCCGGATACTTTGCGCTGCCGTCATCATTGGTGAAGGCAGGCAGCCCAAGGCGAACCCCCAACTCGATCAGGACATCCTGAAAGGGACGAACGTCACGGTCGGGTGCGATGACCGGCTGGCGGATCGCATCTCCCGGACCGTCGGCGTCGCTGATCGGCCGGTCCAGCAGGCTGATGCAGTCCCAGCGCTCCAGATAGGTCGTATCGGGCAGGATCAGGTCGGCATAGGCGATCATTTCCGACTGGAAGGCGTCGGAATAGATGATCTTGGGAATTTTGTACTCACCGGTCTCGGGATCGGTATCGGTGAGCATTTTCATGGTTTCAGTCGTGTTCATCGACGAGTTCCAGCTCATATTCGCCATGAACATGAATAGGACATCGAAGGGGTAGGGATCGCCTGCCCAGGCGTTGCGGATGACGGCGTGCATCATCCCGTGCCCGGCCAGCGGCGCGTCCCCGGAATAGGCCT
>JAURLR010000225.1 GCA_030831135.1 Alphaproteobacteria bacterium | reverse complement strand
CTGCACAATGGCAATCGCCAGCGCCATGAGCTCGGTTGTCTTGACGTCGAGCGCCTTGGGGGTCTGCGCGGCTTGAGTCACAGTGCGATGCCCACGCATGATATCGGGGGCGGCACGAAACAGGTCAGCCGCACGTTTGTCCTGCGCATCTGAAATCGCTTGGTAATCCTTGATCATCTGTCTTCCTTCCGTTGGATGATGGGCATAGTTTGTCTTCTCCCTTGGGGGATTCCTGTCGAGGTTCTTCAGGGGGAACCCGCTCCTCAGTCTGGTCCGAATTCACAATGACAGCCACCCCATCCCGTCCGGCTGACACACCGATCCGCGGCGTCCTGATGATGTGCGTGGCTGTGGTCTTTTTTGTGATCATGAATACCCTTGTGAAGGAGTTGCGTGCACAGGAACTGCCGCTCATCGAAATTGTCTGGGGCCGCTATTTCTTTCACTTTTTGCTCGTTCTGCTGCTGTTTCCACGCCGCATACCGACCCTGCTCGCGGGATCCGACAAGGGCTGGCAGATTGCCCGTTCAGTCCTCGTGCTTCTGGCCACCGCCTGCATGTTCACCTCCGTCGGCCTGATGCCGCTGGCTGACGTTGTTGCGATCACCTTCATCGCGCCCCTTTTGATCACCGCCCTGTCGGTTCCGTTTCTCGGTGAAAGGGGGGGGCTGCGACGATGGATCGCCGTCTTTGTCGGCCTGGCGGGCATGCTGGTGATCGTTCGTCCGGGCAGCGGGCTGTTTCAGGTGGCTGCGCTGCTGCCGATTCTCGTCGCGGTATTTGCGGCCGCCTACCAGATCATCACCCGTCTGATCAGCCACCGGACTCAGCCGATCAACTCGGTCTTCTACACCGCGATTGTGGGTGCGATCGTTATGTCGGCGATTGTTCCGTTTTTCTGGCAGACACCTTCGCCCGTTCAATGGCTGATGCTGCTCGGGGCGGGGCTTATGGGCGGACTGGGGCACTGGTCGATCATTCTGGCCTATCAGCGCGCTGAAGCACCGCTGGTCGCCCCCTTTGCCTATACCGAATTGATCTGGGCCACGATCCTCGGATTGACGTTCTTCGGGGACTTTCCCGATTTATGGACGTTTGTCGGTGCGGCGATCATCGCGGCCAGCGGCATCTACATTCTGCGCCGGGAACGGGTCCGCCGGAATGCGCGCGAGCTGGGGCAGGTCTGATGGCGCGATACCCGCGATCTCGATGATCAGTTTTCGCAGGATGGCTTCGGGAAATGCCTCGGTCCCGTGAATCGGGATGAGAAACGCGCCCGGGCCGCCAATCACCCGCTCGCGATAATATCTGTCGAGCCCGGGATTGGTGATCCGTCCGTTTTCATCGAACCGCAGGATAGGCAGGGCATTGATCGTGATGCCTGCCGCCACGATTTCCGGCTGGGTGATGTCGATGGGGCGACCGGCCCAGTTGAAGCCGTCGCCCGAGATGTCGATCACGCGGCGGATGCTGTCGATGTTGTTTTGCTCAAACAGGCGGGCGGAATATTCGAGCGCGGCGCTCAGCGATGTTACCGTACCGGTGTGGAAGGGCGCGGCCCGCAATGCGGTCGCAAAGGCTTCGGCAGACGCCGCATCCTCGATGATCGTCCAGTCGACGATGGTTTCCTGAGAGCCGGCCCATTCGACATAGGCCACGGCGATCCGCCGGAAGGACCCCTTGGCAATCCGCTCGATGACCCGTTTGTCGGTCAAGGCGGCGATATAGCCCGCACGCTGAAGGGCGGCTTCACGCACATCGATGCTGGCGGACGCATCGACGGCCAGAACCAGTTCTAGATCGACAGGCACCGGGTCCGCGGCCCGCACACCGGATTCCGGTAGCAGGACTGCGATCACGGTCAGACATGTAAAGAGCGCGCGCACCGGGAGACTATGCGTCGCGCGGGTGTGGAGGCCAAGTTCAATTCGGCACATGCGCGCCTGTATTGTTCGGGCGATCAGCCGCGGGGAAAGTACTCGACGAAGACCAGCAGCTTGTCGACGGTTTCTCCGTCTTCGGACAATGGCAATATCAGGTCATCGGAGGAGATGAAGTTGGCATGCGGCCCCACATAGGGCGTTTGGTTCCGAAGTGGCTTGGCGGAGCTCGCGACATTCACGCAGGCGGTGAAAATACGGCTCGGTGGTGCCATATGGCCGATCTCACTGAACCACGAGCCGGTCCAGTCTTGCGCCAGATGATAGACAACATTGGTTCCGATAAGCCGGAACCGGAAGTTCCAGGGCTCGTTCACGACATCGAGCAGAATGATCTGTGGCAACAAGTCAGGGATATCAAGGGGTTCGATATCCCGGCGTGAGGGAAGTCGGCCATCGACGATCTTGGATTCCCAGTAGTCCAGTCCAAGGTCCAGAACCCGGCCACGGACATTCCGGGTGACATCTTCACGCAGTGAACTGCGCGGATTTAGCGCCGCCGTGAACTGAAACATGCTGCTTCCCCGAACAAACTCGCGCCGTTGACCGGCACCTTCTGTGAAGACCATCGTACCACAGGAGAGAAAATCTCCGAGTCGGAAATTTGTCTGATCAACGTTTTTTAGGTTCGGAAACCGAAATTCCGGGGTGCGTTTTGCGATACGCCGTGAGCAGCAATGCGAAATGCGGGTAACGAAATAGAAGACGGCCGGAACCATGGGTTCCGACCGTCTTGAAATCTGGCTCCGGCGACAGGACTCGAACCTGTGACCCGCTGATTAACAGTCAG
Source organism: Alphaproteobacteria bacterium (assembly GCA_030831135.1). Taxonomy (GTDB): domain Bacteria; phylum Pseudomonadota; class Alphaproteobacteria; order UBA6615; family UBA6615; genus JABJAG01. The sequence continues at coordinate 1,502 of JAURLR010000225.1, read as the reverse complement.
CTGCTCTACCAACTGAGCTACACCGGAATAGAGCGCGCGGTTATATCAAACCCCACCCAATTCGCAATAGCTGTGTTGCGGTTTCGTTTTGGCGCAACGCGGATCAGTCCTCGAAGATGGCGACAGCGCGGATCGGGCTGGCCGTCCCGCCCTTGATCTTCAGCGGAAATCCCGCAAACCGGAAACGGCCTTTCCCGACCAGTTTGTCGAGGTTCATCAGACATTCCATATGGGTGATGCCCCGTTCCGCGCAGGCCAGATGGGCCAGATAGTTCGGCTCGCCCTCGGGCGCGGGGCTGACGGCTTCGACCCCGAACATCGTGATCTTGTGGTCGGCGAGCCAATGCACGGCAGCCACCGAAAGGCCCGGAAACTCATGCACATAGTCGGGCGTGCCATAAAGCTCGTTATGGATGCCCATATGGATCATCACGGTATCGCCGGGTTTGATGGTTTCGCCCGATGCCGCCAGCGCCGCCTCCATCTCCTCGACAGTTGCTTCGTGCCGACGCGGGGCCGGGGCGAGATCGAGGCAAATCGCTTCGGTGTAGAAGTTTTCGAGTGGAATCTCGTCGATTGAGGCTGCGTCTGGGTCAGAATTGAAGTGAACAGGCGCATCCACATGAGTGCAGGAGTGGTCACTCATGGAGATCGACAGGGATTTGGACGTGAATTCCGTTTTGCCGGCGCGCTTGATTTCCGAATGGTCGTTCCACACCGTGATAACGACGGGCGGGTGGGACGGATGGGCCGGTGCGCGATGATGAATTTCCCGACTGAGATCGATGATGTGCATGTGTCTGCTCCCCCTGTGAACAATATCGTTGATCCGCCAAGTCTACACAGATTGGAAACCGGTCCGCACGTCTTCTATCGCGCGGGATAGAGTGCGTCCTGCCCGGGCACATAGGTCGGGATCATCTGTGCCGGATTGCGGTTGATGAGCGGCCGGGCATAAAGCGGATGCCCAGGCTGCGCACTTCATGCTCGAGCGCGAAAACCTTTTCGCCGGTTTTCAGGTCAAGAATGTCTTCAAACCGGTATTGGTGGGCGTCGGATTCTTCCGTGATCAGATTGCGTTCGAGCAGGCGTTCATGGGGGCCTGAGAAATCCGAGATATAGATCTGGATGTGGTGTCCGTCGAAATCCGGCAAGGGTTTGTCGGTTTCGCGGAAATAGAGCTTCTGGTCCGCCCCGACAGTAATTTGGGCGGATTGTGACCCGGCGAATTCGTTGACGGCGGTGTGAGCCCCCAGAGTGGTTGCATAGAATTCCGCAATCGCTGGTGCCGCACCGGTCGGGACGTCCAGCACGACATAGGGCATCCCCACGGTCATGGGACCAAATGCCGGTCCCGGCGGGTGGCACCGGATCCGGTTGCCCCAGGGGCAGATGACGTCGATGAAGGCATTGTGGACATCAAAATCGAACTGGGTCCCGGAGAGCAGGTTTCTCGCTGCGGCAAGCCGTGCGGCGAGGCTGTCGAACCACGGCATGACGAG
>JAURLR010000224.1 GCA_030831135.1 Alphaproteobacteria bacterium | reverse complement strand
CTGGGCGCGGAGCTGACCCTTACCCCCTATGACCTGACGACCCTGCGGTTCTGCGGTGCCGGGCTGCTGTTTCTGCCCTGGCTCATCCGCCATGGGCTGGGCGGGATTTCGTTCTGGCAGGCCCTGTTGCTCGCCATGGCTGCCGGGCCCGGCTTCTCGGTGTTCGCCTTTGGCGGCTATCATTTTGCACCGGCCGCCCATGGCGCAACAATTCTGGCAGGCGCCCTGCCGCTGTTCACCGCGCCCTTCGCCTGGTGGCTCGCCGGAGAACGGATGAGCACGGCGCGGGTCGTTTCCATCACCATGATCTTTGCCGGGGTTCTGTTTCTCCTGATCGACGCCACGACCGAAGGATCCCCGAACGAATGGGTGGGCGACATCCTGTTCTTCGTCGGTGCAGCATCCTGGTCCCTGTTCGGCGTTCTGGCGCGCAAGTGGAACGTCGCGCCCATGCGCAGCGCCGCGATCGTGGCGGTCTTCACCTTTGCCACCTTCACACCGTTCCACCTGCTGTTCCTGCCCTCAACTCTTCTGATTGCGCCCTGGCAGGAAATTACCGCCCAGTGGGTGTTTCAGGGTGGCATCATGTTTATTGGTTCCACATTCGGCTATCCGCGCGCCGTAGCCGCCCTTGGGGCCAGCACAACGGCCACCGCTGTTGCGCTTGTCCCGGCTTCGGTGACGGTGCTGGCCTGGGTGTGGCTCGGTGAAGCAGCCGGCGCCATCACGATTGGTGGCGTGACACTCGTCATCATGGGTACGATTGCAAGTACCCTGAAATTCCGCAGACGACCAAAGCACGTACAGGGGTAAGCGACCCGCGCCCGACCCTGGAACCTCCGATCATGAGCCAAGAAACACCCGTATCGATTGATACAATGTCCGACGAACAAGCCCGCCTCGCCCATGACGAACTGGCCGATGCGCTGCATGCGCATAACGCCGCCTATTATCAGGACGACGCCCCGATGGTGTCGGACGCCGAATATGACGCACTGTTCCAGCAGCTGGTCGCACTGGAAGCTGCATTTCCGGAACTGAAAACCGAAGACAGCCCTACCCAGAAGGTTGGTGCAGCACCATCCCAGGGGTTCGCCAAAATCCGGCATGCGATCCCCATGCTGTCGTTGGGCAACGCCTTCGATGACGAGGATGTCGCGGAGTTTCTGACGCGCATCCGGCGGTTCCTGAGCATCGGGGATGACGAACCGCTGGAAATTGTCGGTGAGCCGAAAATCGACGGTCTGTCGGTCAGCCTGCGCTATGAGGACGGAGTCTTCGTACGTGGTGCGACCCGTGGTGACGGGGCGGAGGGTGAGGACATCACCGCCAATCTGCGCACCATTCACGATATCCCCGAGAAACTCGCGGGCAACGCGCCGGGAATCGCCGAAATCCGGGGAGAAGTGTACCTTCCAAAATCCGCATTTCGTGCATTGAACGAGACCCAGAAGGCCAATGACGCCAAGATATTCGCCAACCCACGCAACGCAGCAGCCGGAAGCCTGCGCCAGCTGGATTCGGCAATTACCGCGCAGCGCCCGCTGCGCATGTTTGCCTATTCCTGGGGTGAGTTCAGCGCGAATGTGGCCGACAGCCAGTGGGAGTTCCTCGAGACAGTCTCGAACTGGGGATTCCAGACAAATCCCATATCCCGGCTTTGCACTACCCTCGAAGAGGTGCTGCGACTCTACCAAGACATCGGTGAACAGCGGGCGCAACTCGACTACGACATTGACGGTGTCGTCTACAAGGTGAACCGGATCGACCTTCAGCGCCGCCTCGGCTTCGTCAGCCGCGCCCCGCGCTGGGCCATCGCCCACAAGTTTCCCGCCGAACAGGCGACCACCATCCTCAAGGGGATCGATATACAGGTCGGGCGTACGGGCTCCCTGACACCGGTGGCCCGTCTCGAGCCTGTCACGGTTGGCGGGGTCGTCGTCTCCAATGCCACGCTTCACAACGAGGACGAGATCGCCCGCAAGGATGTTCGGATCGGCGATACGGTCGTGATCCAGCGCGCCGGCGATGTGATCCCGCAAGTGGTGCGCCCGGTTCTCGAAAAGCGCCCGCAGGGCGCGGTTCCTTATGCGTTTCCCACCACCTGCCCGGTATGCGGCTCCGAAGCAGTCCGGGATGTCGATGAAGCCGTGCGGCGTTGTACAGGGGGCCTGATCTGTTCGGCCCAATCGGTCGAACGGCTGAAGCATTTCGTGTCGCGAAACGCCTTCGACATCGAAGGACTTGGCGCAAAAAACATCACCGCATTCCATGAAGACGGGCTGGTGAACGGCCCTGCCGACATCTTCCGGCTCGCCGAAAAGCGCGACACGCTGCTCGAACGTGAGGGCTGGGGTGACCAGTCGGTCGACAACCTGCTGGCTGCAATCGATGAGCGGCGGAGGATCGGACTCGACCGGTTCATCTATGCGCTTGGGATCCGCCAAATTGGTCAGGCCACTGCACGCCTGCTCGCACGCACCTATGGCACCGTAGATGCCTGGCGTGCGTCCATGGCCGATGCCCAGGACCGTGCGGGAGAGGCTTACCAGGATCTGCTGAATATCGACGGGATCGGGGCTTCGGTGGCAGAGGACCTGCTTGCCTTCGTGCACGAGGACCACAACCGGCAGGTTCTCGATGATCTGGAGAATTTGCTCGAAATCGAGGCCTTCGCCGCACCGCCTTCGGATTCCGCGCTGGCAGGCAAGACCATTGTCTTTACGGGCACCCTTGAAAAGATGACCCGCTCCGAAGCCAAAGCGCGCGCTGAAGCCCTCGGGGCAAAGGTTTCGGGTTCCGTTTCCAGCAAGACCGATCTCTTGGTGGCCGGCCCCGGCGCCGGTTCAAAGGCCAAGAAGGCAGCCGAACTGGGGATCGAAACCATCGATGAGGATGGCTGGATCGCGCTTTCGCAGGGCTGAGACTCTGCTTCAGCCGCGTGCTTCGACCCCGAAGGCATCTCGTAGTTCCGCAGGTACTTCGCACGCGCCGATCTTTCCGGTTTCCGGGTCCGTCCGCACGCACACCCGCGCTTCGTGACCTTCTGCGATCACCGCACCCGATCCGGCGTGAGATATTCGGTGGCTCACGGTCAGTGAGCGCGACCCCCAGCGCGTGACTTCGCTGCGTACTTCGATGTCGTCGCCCCATTTTGCCGGCGTACGAAACTCCAGGTGCGCATCAACGATGGGCACATGCACATCCATCCGGTCGGCGAGCTCAAGAGTCGAAAGACCTGCCTGTTCGAACAGGGCGTGGGTATTCTCATCGCACCATTTGAAATAGTTCGGATAAAAGACGATCCGGGCCGGGTCGCAATCCCCGAACCCGACCTGCCGTGACCTTGTACAAACCAGTGTCGTCATGCCCCTGGCCGCGATTCGTACTGAGCCATGAAATTCGGTGCCAGTTTGCGCAACCGGTCATCATCGATACGCCCGGACCGGGTCATGTAGGCATACCCGAATTCGATCGGGCTGAGCTTCATGTGATCAGCAAAATCCTCATACCAGCGCGCGCTCGACGTTGCCGCGTTGACGATCTTCTGGACGATGGGCTTGCGCGCGTCTTCATAGCCTTGCAGGGCCGCCCGCAGGTCATCGGGCTGTTCTTCCAGGGCACCCACCAGCGCAATCACGTCTTCAAGTGCCAGCCGTGTCCCCGAACCGATGGAGAAATGCGCGGTGTGGAGCGCATCGCCCACGAGCACCATGTTGAGGTGCGACCAGCGGCCATTCCAGAGCAGCGGGAAGTTCCGCCAGTTGGACTTGTTGGTCACCAGCGGCTTGCCATCGAGGGTGTCGGCGAAAATCTCGGCGCATTTCAATGCAGAGTCCGCCTCGCTCATGGTCGCAAACCCGGCTTTTTCCCAGGTCTCGCGCGCACATTCGACAAGGAAGGTGCTCATCGTCGGGGTGTAGCGATAATGATGCGCGTTGAACGGCCCGTATTCGGTCTCGATGAAGGTCTGGGTCAGGGTGTCGAAGGGCTTCTCCACCCCGTACCAGGCGAACTTGTTGGGCAAGTAGGACAGGGACATATCGAAATCGCCCTCGAAACCACGCCGCATGGCCGAGTTCACACCGTCAGACGCAATGATGAGGTCGTAATCGGCCAGATCACCCGGCGCAGGAACAGCTGTTTCGAATTCCAGTTCTGCTCCGACGGCGAGAGCGCGTTCCTGAAGGAGCTGCAGCAGGTGCAAACGCCCGATGGACGAAAACCCGACACCGTCGATGATAACCTTCTCGCCCTTATGGACGAGCGTCATGGCTTCCCAGGTTTCCATCTCCGGGGTGATCAGGTCATGGGTCTCGGGGTCGTCAGCGCGCAGGAATTCCAGCGCGCGATCCGAGAACACAACGCCAAAGCCGAAGGTGGCATCGGGCGGGTTCTGCTCGAAAACCCGCACCGTATCCCCCGGATGGCGTTGTTTCCAAAGCGTCGCAAAGTAAAGCCCGGCAGGTCCCCCGCCGGCGACAGCGATCCGCATATCACATACTCCAGTGCGTCAGTGTCTAGGCTGCGAGCGGCTTCAGGCCCATGATCTCGCGTGCCTCGGTCGGGGTTGCCGGTTCCATGCCGAGTTCCCGGATGATCCGCACGATACGTTCGACAAGCTGCACATTGTTGGCCAGCACACCGCGTTCGTAATAGAGGTTGTCCTCCAGCCCGACACGAACATGCCCCCCAAGCAGCAGCGATTGCAGCGCCGCGTTGAGCTGTGCGGGACCGATGGCACTGACATTGAAGTTTGCACCCTCGGGCATCAGGTCGACCATGTCCTGAAGGATCTTGGGCGAGTAGGGCATCGCGCCCTGAAAACCACGGTCTGCGCCGAGCACGAAATTGATGAAATAGGGCGGCTTGTCGAGGCCGGCTGCCAGCAGACGGTTGACGTCCTGCAGAAGATGGGTCGGACTGAACACCTCCCATTCCGGCTTGATACCCTTGTCCTGCATCTTCCCGGCCAGTTCCCGACATCGCTCGGGCGATGTGTTCATCAGGATTTCACGGCCCTCGAAATTTGCAACGATGGTCGTCGGGTCGAGGGTGCACATCTCGGCACCGGCCTCCAGGCCCTTCAGGCGCTCTTGCCAGGAAATCTCTAGGAAACCGTCGGTCGACTCCTTGAGCATGTCGCCGTTGATGCCACCACCGGTCGAGTTGTTGATGATGATGTCGCACTTGGCACGGATGCGTTCGTTGATGTCGCGATAGATGGCCGGGTTGCAGGTTGCCTCGTCATCCGGTCGACGTGCATGCACGGCCACGACAGATGCGCCCGCCTCATAGCAGCGGTAAACATCCTCTGCGATCTCTTCGGGCTGGGTCGGGATATTGGGGTTCTGCTTCTTGCTCGCCATTCCGCCCGTCGGCGCGATGGTGACGATGACTTTGCGCTCGGCCATGCTGTTTTCCTCCCATTGGCATTCGTTATTTCGTTTCTACCGTATTCTGCCGTTACTCAGAATGACATTTTCGCTATATTGGTTATTCATCTGTGAATATCGAGACAAAGCCGCGACATGGACCCGAAGATTCTCGACTATTTCCTGCGCGTCACCGAGCTTGGCAGCATCAACCGGGCGGCCGCCGAACTCGGCCTGTCACAACCCTCCCTGTCGCGCTGGCTCTCACTGCTGGAGCGGGATGTGGGCGCACCGCTCCTGACCCGGACCAGCCGCGGCGTGCGCACCACGGATGCCGGCGAGCGCCTCGCAGAGCGGGCCCGGCCGATCCTGCGCCAGCTTGACCTTCTGCGAGACGAGATCGGCCGTGAAGCCGTGACTCAGGTTGCCCTGGGCATGCCATCGGCACTTCAGCACATCGTGACGGTCCCCTTTGTGGCGCAAATCGTGCGGGACCACCCAAAAGTCAATCTGCGGCTGCACGAGGGAATCAACAACTCGATCCGCACACTGATGGAGAACGGCTCTGTCGATATCGGCATCATGACGTCTGCCGAACGATCCCCCGAGAGCTTCGACACCAAGCCTCTGGTCCGCGAACACCTCATGCTCGTCGGACCGCCATCAGACACACCGGGTCCGGCAGGCGACATCTCCCCGGAAGAGCTGCGACATATCGAACTGATCCTGCCGGGCCGCCCGAACATGATCCGGGCCGAGATCGAGGGGGCGATCACCCGCTCCGGCGGCGTGTTTCGTCGCCATATCGAGGCCGAAACCCTCTCCCTCTGTCTGGAACTTACACGTCAGGGGCTGGGGCACACAGTCATGCCCTATTCCGCGATCCATGCACGACTGGCCGATGACAGTTCCCTGACCGCTGTGCCCATCAAGGGTGTTGACCTGACATGGTCGCTCTGTGTGAACCGGACCCGGGTTCATACGGTGACGGTTCAGCGCATTGTGACGGCGTTACGCAATTTCGTGACCACGCAGATCACGGAAGGCGACTGGCCCCACGCCGTCCTTGCCGGGCCGGACAGCCCAACCAGCTGAGACTCTACTGCGCCGGATCGAGCGGTTCGGTCACCGCATGGAGCCAGTCCCGCGCGGGTCCTTCGACCAGCGCACCGATTTCGCCCCGTACACATGCGTGATACCCGTCCAGCCAGATGCGCTCATCTGTGGTCAGCAGGCTGACATCAATGAGGCTTCGGTCGATTGGCGCGAGGGTCAGGGTTTCAAACCCCTGCATGGGACGCTCGCCGCCCGGTATGTCGGCAGGAGGCGTGACCGCCACGAGATTTTCGATCCGGATCCCATAAGCGCCGGTCTTGTAGTATCCGGGCTCGTTGGAAATGATCATGCCCGGTTGCAGCGCCGTCCCGGACCCGACCTTCGAGATACGCTGGGGTCCTTCGTGAACGCCAAGATAGCTGCCAACCCCGTGTCCGGTGCCGTGGTCGTAGTCGAGACCGGCCTGCCACAAGGCCTGTCGCGCCAGCGCGTCGATCTGTGATCCGCTGGTCCCCTCGGGAAACCGCAGGGTGGCCAGCGCAATGTGGCCTTTCAGCACCCGGGTGAACCGGTCCCGCATCTCCGCACTCGGCGTTCCAACCGCAACCGTGCGGGTCACATCCGTGGTGCCGTCGAGATACTGCGCACCGGAATCAACCAGATAGAGTTCGCCGTCTCCCAGCAAACGATTGGTCTCCGGCGTCACGCGATAATGCACGATCGCCCCGTTCGGCCCCGCGCCCGAGATCGTGCCAAAGCTCAAATCTCGAAAATGCTCTCCGGGTGCCCGAAAGGTGGCGAGTTGTGCGGCTACCGTCAGTTCATCGACAGCTTCACCCGGTGCTGCCTCGGACAGCCAGTGCAGGAACTGCACCAGCGCCGCGCCGTCACGTCTGTGTGCGGCGCGCGTGCCTGCCAGTTCGGTATCGTTCTTGATTGCCTTGGGAAGGGTGACAGGGTCTACCCCGCGCGCAACATTCGCTTTGGCTTCAGCCAGCCGATCAAAAAACCATGAGGCAGCGGTATCAGGACACGCCCAGACACGCTTGCCCGCCAGCGCATCCAGCGCGGCGGCCAACCCGTCTGGCGTGCGGATCGCAACATCTGCCCCCAGATGCGCAAGCAGTGTATCGGACAATTTCTCCGGCGCAACGAACCAGTCCAGATTGCCCTCGGCATGGACGATGGCAAAACTCAGCGGCAAGGGTGTGTGGTCTACATCGCTGCCGCGCACATTGAGCAGCCACGCGATCGAATCCGGCTGGGTCAGCACGACAGCATCAAGACCATTGTGACCCAGCGAGGCTGAAAGATCGGCCCGCTTGTCCACGCTGCTGCGTCCGGCAAAACGTAATTCATGGGGTACGACCGGTGCCTTGGGCGGTGGCGGACGGTTCTCCCAGATCGCATCCACCGGGTTCATCGCGACGGGTAAAAGCTCCGCGCCGGCGCTTGATACGCCGCGTTCAAGACGTTCACGCTGGGTTTGCGTGTGAAGCCAGGGATCGAAACCCAGTTTCGCGCCGTTTGAAAGGGTTTTGCCCAGCCAGTCGGCGACCGGTTCCTCAACCAGATGATGGTAACCGTACAATGCGCCATCAACCTGATCGCGCACCTGAAGCGTGTAGCGTCCATCCACAAAGATCGCGGCCTGTTCGGTGAGCACCACTGCGGTTCCTGCCGACCCATGGAAGCCGGTCAGCCACGCAAGCCGTTCGGCATCGGCAGGCAGAAACTCGTTCTGATGGGCATCAGCATGGGGCACGACAAACCCGTCGAGTCCCTGTTCAGCAAGGACGTTGCGGAGTGCGGCAAGGCGTTCGGACGGGGATGAATCACGCATGAACCCGAAGCTACGCGACGTCCTTCCACAAGACAATCGGTCGATCTGCCGCTAAGGTAACAACACTGAATTTGCACCATGAGATGCAATCAATGGAGAGAAACCGAATGACACGAGAGAACCCCCCGCCCGGTCCCAGCGTCAGCATCGCGGAAATGGAAACGCGCGTGGCACGCTTCAAGGAACTCAAGGGCAGCGATCTGTGCTTCATGGATCAACGCATCCCCGGCCACGAGCGCGAGATGATCAATCTGCTCGGCCTCGGCGTGACCGAAAACGAGGATGACCCTGATCTGGCACCGAAGATCGGCCCGGCGCATGGCTTTGCCAACGGATTTGCCAAATGCCAGCCTGGCTGTGGTGCCGCGCTGCACTGGCATGAGACCGAAGAAGTCTTCATGCCACTCGATGGCAAATGGGCGATCTTCTGGCGTGACGGCGAGGAAGAGCACGAAGTGTTCCTCGAGGCCGGCGATACGGTCTCCGTTCCCATCGGGATATATCGGGGTTTCCGAAATGTCGGCGATACGCCCGCAACCCTGCATTTCATTGTGGGCGGGCCGGATACCGGCAAGGTTCACTGGCATCCTTCGGTGATCGAAGCCGCACGTGAAACCGGGCTCACCGTCGATGACAACGGGTTGCTCATCGAGGTTGCGGCCGAATAGGCCGCGCCATCGACCCGATGCGTGATCTCGGCACCTTCGACTACGTGATCGTCGGCGCCGGTTCGGCAGGCTGCGTGCTTGCCAACCGGTTGTCGGCCGATCCGGATGTCTCGGTCCTGCTGCTCGAAGCTGGCGGGAAGGACAACTACTTCTGGATCCATGTGCCTGTCGGCTATCTCTACTGCATGAACAACCCGCGCACGGACTGGCTGTTCAAGACCGAGGCCGAAGACGGGCTGAACGGCCGGGCGCTGGACTATCCGCGCGGTCGGGTCCTAGGCGGCTGTTCGTCGATCAACGGCATGATCTACATGCGCGGCCAGTCGCGCGACTATGACCAGTGGCGTCAGCTTGGAAACACCGGCTGGGGCTGGGACGATGTCCTGCCGTATTTCATGAAATCCGAGGATCAGGCAGCCGTCCCTGCTGACGAGCATCACGCCGAAGGCGGCGAATGGCGGGTGGAAAACCAGCGCCTGTCCTGGGATGTGCTGGATTCCTTTCAGGAGGCCGCCGCACAGGAAGGCATCCCCAAGACCAACGACTTCAATCGCGGGGACAATCTGGGCTGCGGATATTTCCATGTGAACCAGCGTACGGGGATGCGCTGGAGCACGGCCAAAGGCTTCCTCAAGCCCGCCCGGGGCCGGGCCAACCTGACGATCCTGACCCATGCCGAGGCCGACCGCATCGAATTCGATGGCACCCGCGTGACCGGTTTGACGCTGCGCCAGAAAGGCGCGCCCGCGCGGGTTTCCGTGGGTGGCGAATTGATTCTTTCGGCAGGCTCCATCGGCAGCCCGCAAATTCTCGAACTGTCGGGGGTCGGCAATCCCGAGATCCTGCGCGAACACGGCATTGAGGTTCACCATGCCCTCAAGGGCGTGGGAGAGAACCTTCAGGACCATCTGCAGGTGCGATGTGCCTACAAGGTCACCGGCGTGAAGACCCTGAACGAGCGCGCCAACAGCCTGTTCGGCAAGGCCGGGATCGCGCTGGAGTACATGTTGAAACGGTCCGGCCCCATGTCCATGGCGCCGTCCCAACTCGGCGCTTTCGCCAAGTCCGACCCGTCCCTCGAGTTTCCGAACCTGCAATATCACGTCCAGCCCCTGACGCTGGAGAAGTTCGGGGAGCCGCTGCATCCCTTCCCGGCCTTTACGGCCAGCGTTTGCAATTTGCGCCCCGAGAGTCGCGGCACCGTCCATATCAAGAGCCCCACCCCGGGCGACAAACCCTCGATCCGACCGAACTACCTGTCCGCCCCGGCCGATCGCCGGGTTGCGGTCGAGGCCATTCGCCTGACCCGCCGGATCGTGAGCCAGCCGGCCATGGCACAGTTTTCACCCGAAGAGTTCAAGCCCGGCCCGTCCATCCAGAGCGATGACGATCTGGCGCGTGCGGCCGGTGATATCGCGACCACGATCTTCCACCCTGTCGGCACCGCCAAGATGGGTGACGATGCAATGTCGGTGGTCGATGACCGGCTGCGTGTACACGGGCTTCAGGGGCTGCGCGTTGTGGATGGGTCGGTCATGCCGACAATCACCAGCGGCAACACCAACTCCCCGATCATCATGATCGCGGAAAAAGCTGCTGACATGATCCGTGAAGATCGCCGTGCATCGGCGCCAAAAGCCGCGGCCTAACGCATCACCAGCGTCGACCACTCATCGTGATGAATGCGTGTCACCAGGGACAGGCCCTGCAACCGGTAGGCAGACATCACTTGTTGTTCCTGTGTTTGCAGCAGGCCCGACAGAATCACGGACCCGCCGAGCGCCAGACTTGCGGTAACCGCAGGCGCAAGCCGCTGCAGGGGGCGTGCAAGGATATTGGCGAAAATCAGCCCGAATGGCGCATGGCGGCGGAGCTCCCCAGCCTCCAGGCCCCGGCTTTCAAAGACGCGTATATAGGGCAGGACGCCGTTCAGGCGGACATTGGTGCGCGCCATGGTCACGGCAATCGGGTCGATGTCAGAGGCAATCACCGGCAGGTGCAGGGCCTTCGCCGCAGCGATCCCCAGAATACCCGTGCCGCAACCCAGATCGAGGACCGGCGCACTGACCGCATTGGCGCGTACCAGTTGTTCCAGCGCCTCCAGACAGCCCCTTGTGGTGCCGTGATGACCGGTGCCGAACGCCGTCGCTGCATCGACAAGGATCGGCACAGCGCCCGCCGGGGCGGGCTCGAGGTGATAGGAATCATGGATATGGAACCGGCCCGCGCGCACCGGCTCAAACCGCGCCTGGTTTTCAGCCACCCAATCAATATCGGGCAACCAGACAACATGAACCGGCGGGACCCGGACGCCCTGATCCGCCGCAACCCT
>JAURLR010000223.1 GCA_030831135.1 Alphaproteobacteria bacterium | reverse complement strand
CGGCGATCCCGCTGGTCGGTGACAGCATCGTGACGCTGCTCTGGGGCGGTTTCTCGGTCGACAATCCGACCCTCAACCGCTTCTTCGCCCTGCATTACCTCTTCCCCTTCCTGATTTTCGGGGTTGTGGTGTTACATGTGATCGCGCTGCACGTCACCGGCTCGAACAACCCGATCGGGGTGGATCCGAAAGGGCCACAGGATACGGTGTCCTTCCATCCCTATTACACGATGAAAGACTCTGTCGGTCTGGCTGTTTTCGTAACGATCATGGCCTTTTTCGTGTTCTTCGCGCCGGACTTCTTCGGTGAGCCGGAGAACTATCTTGAAGCCGCGCCGCTGAACACGCCTGCGCATATCGTGCCGGAATGGTACTTCCTGCCCTTCTTCGCGATCCTGCGTTCGGTTGACTTCGATATCCTGTTCATCGAAGCCAAGCTTGGCGGTGTTCTGGCGATGTTCGGTGCGATTTTCGTCCTGTTCGTTCTGCCGTGGCTGGATCGCTCGCCGGTGCGCAGCGCGAAGTTCCGCCCGGTCTACAAGTGGTTCTTCTGGATTTTCCTCATCGATTGCGTGTTGCTTGGTTATGTGGGCGGCAAGCCGACAGATGCGCCGGTCTTTGCGGGCGTCGAAGGGTTCCAGATCATCCATCTGGGATACATCACGACCTTCTGGTACTTCGCACATTTCCTGATCGTGCTTCCCCTGCTTGGAATCTTCGAGCGACCAAGGCCCGTGCCCAAGAGCATTTCCGAGGCCGTTCTCGGGGGTGGTTCATCGGGTTCTGCTGCAACTGCCAAGCCGATGGAGAAGGCATAATGGGTATCGTTCACAACCTGCGCCGCACAGCGGCAGCGACAGGCCTGATCGCCGCGGCCATGCTTGTCTCGACCACGGCGTTCGGTGCGGGCGAGGCGAAAGATCCGGACAATCAGGACTGGCATTTCGAGGGAATTTTCGGAACCGTTGACCGGGCATCCGCGCAGCGCGGCCTGCAGGTCTATCTCGAAGTTTGCGCGAGCTGTCACAGCCTCAAGCAGGTGGCCTATCGCAACCTGACCGATCTCGGTTTCACCGAGGATGAGGTCAAGGCGATTGCGGCGAACTTTGATGTGACGGACGGACCGAATGATGAGGGAGAGATGTTCGAACGCGCGGCCATCCCGTCCGACAAGTTCGTGTCTCCCTTTGCGAACGCTCAGGCCGCGCAGGCGTCGAACAACGGTGCCGTTCCGCCCGATCTTTCGTTGCAGGTGAAGGCGCATCTGGGTGGTGCGGACTATATCTATGCACTTCTGACCGGATATCAGGAGCCGTCAGTCGATGTTGAAGTGCCGCCCGGGGCCAATTACAACCCGTATTTCCGAGGTAGCCTGATCGCCATGGCGCAGCCGCTTTGGCCCGATGGTGTCACCTATACGGATGGCACCGAAGCCACGGTCGATCAGATGGCTTGGGATGTGGTCAATTTCATGCAGTGGGCTGCGGCCCCGGAGATGGAAGAGCGCAAGAAGATGGGGTTCAAGGTCGTCCTGTTCCTGATTATTCTCAGCGCCATCCTGTATGCGGCCAAACGCAAGATGTGGTCGAATCTCGATCACTAAGAGTACCTGATTTCAGGAAAAGGCCGCTTGCGGGAGTGCAAGCGGCCTTTTTCATAAGCGCAAACGGCTCTTTTCGCTAAACTGGCGGACAAGACAGAAACACTGAGAACCAGAAGGCACTGGGGGAACACATGGCCAGCGAAACAATCGTCACCGCCGCACTGACCGGCGGGCACATGAACTTTCAAAATCACCCGAATTTTCCGATCACGCCGGAACAGATCGCCCGGGAGGCGGTCGAAGCAAGGTCGGCCGGGGCGGCGATTGCCCATATTCATGTGCGTGAGCCCGATGGGTCACGCTCGGGCAATCCGGCGTATTTCCGTGAAGTTGTCGAGCGGATCCGCGATGCTGATTGCGATATCCTCATCAATCTGACCACCGGTGAGGGGGCACGGTTCATCCCCAGCGATGACAACCCCTTGATGGGCAACGAAGAATCCACGCTCACCACGCCGGAAATCCGGTTGCGTCATGTTCTTGAATTGCGCCCCGACATCTGCACGCTGGATTGCGGCACGATGAATTTTGGTGAGGCTGTGTTCATGAACACGCCGGCCCATCTGCGCAAGATGGCTGCGATGATCAAGGATGCCGGCGTGAAGCCGGAGATCGAGGTCTTCGAACCCGGTCATATCCGGTTTGCGATTGATCTGATCGAGAAGGGCCTGATCGAGAGCCCGGCCCTGTTCCAGCTCTGCCTGGGGATTCCCTGGGGATCGCCGGCCACACCGCAGATGCTGCAGGTGATGGCGAGCATGCTGCCACGCGATGCCAATTGGGCAGCGTTCGGGATCAGCCGCTCGGAATTCAACATCGTGGCCGAAGCCGTCAACAATGGTGGCCATGTGCGCGTCGGTCTGGAAGACAATCTCTATCTCGAAAAGGGCGTATTCGCGAGCAATGCACAATTGGTCGAGAAGGCTGTCCGGATCATGCGTGAACTGGATGCCGAACCCGTTGAGCCGGCACGCGCCGCCGAGCTTCTCGAATTGCTGCCGCGCGCCCAGTAGGACAGAAATCCATGGTGGCAAACCACAAAGCGGTACCACCGGTGCTCGGTATCATTGGTGGCAGCGGCATCTACGAGATCGAGGGTCTCAGCGATGTCCGCTGGGAGGCCGTCTATTCCCCCTTTGGTGCGCCATCGGACGAGTTGATGTTCGGAAACCTGGATGGTCAGGAGATCGTCTTCCTGCCGCGGCATGGACGAGGGCACCGGGTGCCGCCGTCCGAGCTGAACTTCCGGGCCAATATTGATGCCCTCAAGCGGGCGGGCGTGACCGAAATCCTGTCGCTTTCGGCCGTGGGGTCGCTGCGGGAGGATCTGCCCCCGGGGACGTTTGTCATTGTCGATCAGTTCATCGATCGAACCTTTGCCCGGGTGAAGTCCTTCTTTGAAACCGGCCTGGTTGCGCATGTTTCCATGGCCGATCCTGTGTGTGGCAGGCTGGGAGATGAAATTGCAGCGGCGGCCGAGGAGGTCGGGATCACGGCAGTGCGCGGCGGGACCTATCTGGTCATGGAAGGCCCGCAATTTTCGAGCCGCGCGGAATCCGAACTGTATCGATCCTGGGGCTGTTCGGTTATCGGCATGACCAACATGCCCGAGGCCAAACTCGCGCGCGAAGCCGAGATCTGCTACGCGACCGTTGCCATGGTGACCGATTTCGATTGTTGGCATGATGACCATGACGATGTGACCGTCGAACAGGTGATCAAGATCCTGATGGAAAATGCCGATCGCGGGCGCGCTCTGGTCCGGGCGTTGCTGCCCCGAATATCAGGGCGCGCGAGCATTTGCGGTCAGGGGTGCCATACGAGCCTTGATTATGCGCTTATTACCGCACCCGAAGCGCGCGATCCCGGGATCGCGGAGAAGCTCGCAGCGGTGGTGGGCCGGGTTCTGGGCTGAATCCGGAGTCAAGCGCGACTTTGGCCTGTCTTTTCGACAGGGCCATCTACGTAATAGAATGGAAGACAAGTGACCGTGGCGCGTTTCTGTGTCGAACGGATCACGTGGGGAGTTGAGTAACATGTCGAATGCCACAGGCAGCCGGGAGGCGTTTGAGCGCCCCATCGCCGGGATTGATCACGCCCTGATCGGTGTGGCCGATCTCGAGCGTGCGCGTGCGAATTTCGAACGGCTTGGTTTCACGCCGACCCCTCGGGGCCGCCATGTCGGATGGGGAACCGGCAACTACACCATCATGTTCGAGCATGATTATGTGGAATTGCTCGGGGTTGTGGACGCATCGCAATACATTCACGGGCTGGACGGGTTCCTCGAGACCGGTGAAGGCCTGCTCAATGTTGCGCTGGCGACCGATGATGCCGAGGCGTCATTCCGCTGGATGCAGCAGCAGGGAATCGATGCCGCGCCGCCGGAGAGCCTGAAGCGTGTTCTGGAGGCCGAAGATGGTGATGAAATTCTGGAATTCCGGAATGTTCACTTTCCCTCAGACCTGACTCCGGGCTTGAAGACATTCGCCTGCCAGCACCTGACGCCGGAAAAGGTTCGGCGACCGAGTTGGCTGTCGCACCCCAACGGCGCCAATGGCATCACGGAAGTCACCATCGTGATGGAGAGCCTTGAGGGAGTCCGTGATGCCTATGTCCGCCTGTTTGGCGAAGACGCGGTGTCAGGTGATGAACGCAAGGGCAATATCACCGTGGATACGGGGCGGGATGAGCTCTGGTTTGTAACGCCCAAGACCTTCCCTGAACGTCATTATGACAAGACGATTGATCCGGGACAGTCTTTGCCAAGGCTGGCTGCCTTGACCTTGTCTGTGGCCGATCCGCAGGTGACGGCCATGTATCTCACAGGCCAGCAGGTTGCCTTCGAGCGCGATAACACCGGCGCGGTTCTTGTGTCTGCGGAAGAGGCCTGCGGGACATTTCTGGTGTTTGCAGAAGCCCAGAACGACTGACGCGGAAGGTTGGCTCGATCGGGATGCGTGGACTTGAGAGTTCACGCCAAACGGGGAACCTGATCGGTTCGCGAACGTTGTGCGTATGCTTGGGTCTCATGAGGCGGCCCAACATGCACACAAGGAGGGCCTGATCATGCCGATAAAGAAGTTTTTGTTGGGGCTGGCTTTTCTTTGCGTCGGTTTCGCCATGCCCGCGCATTCCGCTGAAATCGAGGGCGTGACCTTGCCCGAACGTATCGAAATAGGTGGCCAAACCCTAACGCTTCGGGGGTGCGGAGCGCGAGAGGCGTTTCTCTTTGATCTCTATGTCGCCGCGATCTACCTGCCTCGTGCGGGGCTTTCACAGGCAGAAATTCTGGATTCCGGAACGCCCAAGGCGATCCTTCTCCATATTCTCTACGGGGGATCTTCCCGACGAAGTGCCGGAAAGCTGGGCCAAGCCGCTGGATGAGATGGTCCGGGAAGATCTCGAACAGACCGTGCGCCAGATTTACGCCAACTTCGAATCCGGTGATGACGTCAGCATCGTGTACGCGCCGGAGGTGGGTACCAAGCTGATCGTCAACGGGACCACGCGCCGCGAGATGCAGGGTGACGACGTGTTGAGGCCGCTTCTGCGCCTCTGGATCGGCGAGAAGGCGGTTTCGGCAAATCTGCGTCGTCTCTTGCTGAGTGGCCGTTGCGGCTAGTTGGTGCACCGCCCTGCCGGAACAGGGCGGTTTTCACCAGGTGTCAGCCGATGTTCTCGGACAGGAATTCGAGTGTCCGGCCCATCGCCACGCCAGCGGCTTCCTTGTGATAGGAGCCGCGACGCGAACAGCTGAAACCATGTCCGGCGCCATCATAGATGAAGCTCGGAATGTCAGGATGTGCCGCCTCGACCTTGTGTACGCCATCGAGCGGAATTCCATGGTCTTCCGCGCCCCAGTGGAACATCACCGGGCATTTCGGAGACAGGGTTTCATGGGACAGAATATCGCCGCCGTAATAGCAAACGGCCGCGGAGACCGGTGAGTTGGCAGCCGCAAACCAGGCGACCGAGCCACCCATGCAGAAGCCGACGATACCGATCTTGCCGACATCCTTGATCTCGGCGACAGCGGCGTTCACGTCCTTGACCACGTCATCCCAGTCGAGTGCGCCTTTGAGCGCGCGCCCCTTGGCCATGCCGTCTTCATTGAATTCCAGGACGGCGTCGCGTTCGTGCCGGTCGAAAAGTGCCGGGGCAATGGCGACGTAACCCTGCTTGGCGAAGTTGTCGACGGTTTCACGAATGTCATCATTCACGCCAAAGATTTCCTGGACGATGACGATACCGCCGCGTGCTTTCCCATCGGGGTCGGCCCGGTAGGCGTCGAGTGTGTGGCCGTCGGATGCCGTCAGTTTCAAGTCAGTACCCATCAAGTCTCTCCTGTGTGACGTTCGTCGATTTCGGCAGGCATCCTAGAGCGTGATCTTCTTGGATGGAAACATTCTGGCGAGGTGAATTTGCAACAAGACCGAGGGTTTTGGCGAAGGGCGTACCGGTCGGTACGGCCGAGCCGGAAGCCGACGGCATTGGCGCAAATCCGCCCGCCCCTTCGGGTTTGGACGCGGCGGACGCCCGCTTTGTCAGGCGGCTAGCCCGATGCGAACACATCGCGCCGCGCCGCCTTCCGCGCGGATCGCCACGCCGCGACCCAAACAGAATGGATTCCATCCAAGAAGATCATGCTCTAGCCCTAGACGTTGAAGCGGAACAGCATCACATCGCCATCCTTTGCGATGTAGTCGCGCCCTTCCTGCCGCATCCGGCCAGCTTCTTTTGCGCCCTGTTCGCCGCCCTGTGCGATGTAGTCGGCATAGGCGATGGTTTCTGCGCGGATGAAGCCCTTCTGGAAATCCGTATGGATACGGCCTGCAGCTTCAGGCGCTGTTGCGCCCTGTGCCACCGTCCAGGCGCGGGTTTCCTTGGGACCAACCGTGAAGAAGGTGATGAGGTGCAGCAAGTCGTAACCAGCCCGGATCACCCGCGACAGTCCGGTTTCATCCAGACCCAGCCCTTCGAGGAACTCTGCACGTTCCTCGGGGTCGTCGAGCTGAGCGACTTCGGCCTCGATTTCCGCCGAGACAATGACCGCAGCCGCGCCCGTGCGCGCCGCCATTTCGGCAACAGCGGCTGTGTGTGCATTTCCAGTTGCGGCGGAGTCTTCATCCACATTGCAGATATAGAGAACGGGTTTTGCGGTGATCAGTTGCAGCTGACCGAAGGCTGACATCTGGTCATCGGCGATCTGTGCGGTGCGGGCGGGATGGCCTTCGCGCAAGACCTCGACAACAGGCTCGAGAACCGACAGCAGCGCGCGGGCATCCTTGTCGCCACCTTTGGCACGCTTTTCGGTTGTGTCGAGCCGGCGTTCCACGGATTCCAGATCGGCGATGAGGAGTTCGGTTTCCACAATCTCGGCATCGCGGACAGGATCGATACTGCCTTCGACATGGGTGACTTCCCCGCCGTCGAAACAACGCAGAACATGACAGATCGCATCGACTTCGCGGATATGAGACAAAAATTTGTTGCCCAGGCCTTCGCCCTTGCTGGCGCCGCG
>JAURLR010000222.1 GCA_030831135.1 Alphaproteobacteria bacterium | reverse complement strand
GGGCACACGAATACGCAACCGGCACATGCGGACGATGTCCTCGATGTTCTCGTAGTTCTTTTGCACCTGCACGGCAGGAAAGATCAACGCACCTTCCTCATACACATCGCGCGCACGGGCGTGATAGGTCGTCGGGATCGAGTTCCCGATATCCGCCTGATGGGCTTTCGCCTCAACGGTAAAGCGGTGTCGCCCTTCGTGGTCCATCACCGGCACCAGGATCGTATGATCGGCGGGATGGGAACATCCATGATAGGGCGAGTTGTGGAGATAGGCATCGCCGGCACGAAGGTCGGGATGAAACTCGACCATCGACCGGGCCATGATATCGGGCCCGGACAGGACGTGGATCGGCAGGCTTTCGGTAGCCGTGAGCAACTGGTGATCGGCGGTCACAAGGCAACAGGAAAAATCCCGAGCTGTGTTGAGAACCCCCGAGCGTCCCGTGCGCAGCAGGGTGTTCGCCATCTTGCGGACGATTCCGTCCAGACGGTTCGACAACAGGGCAAGCTGGACGCCGTCAAGCACGCCCTCATCCCCGGCTGAAGTTGGATGCGCCATCAGGACCGCATGCCGGCGCGTGTTGTCTCTGTCGCAGCGGCATCGAGATTGCCATTCACGTCAACAATCACGCCATAAACCGATGCGGCCCGTTCAACGCTCACATAATCCTCCCGGACATCATGGGCGACCATTTCCGGCTCGCGTTCAAGCGGGCTGCCGTAACCGCCCCCACCGCAGGATTGCGAACTGATCAATTCACCTTCCTGCAGCGTCACGACATCACAATTGGTCAGCTCTTCATGGGCTCCGTTCCGGGTGATACGGAACTGGTTAGCATTTGCACCGCCCAAACCGCCACGCACACCTTTCGGTCCATTGATGCCGCCATCGCTGACATAGGCCACATCGAGATTGCCGATCCGCGGGCCAAACTCGGTATAGGCCGAACGTGCGCCACAATAACGGCCCGCGCCTTCGGTATTCGGCGCGAATCTTCGGGTTTTCACAAACAGGGGCTGGCGCAACTCATCCAGCTCGATGGAATCCTGATAGCAAAGCCCGCCATTGCCGACATGGCAGATCGACTGCCAGGAATCCGCCTTCGGTGCGCCTGCCCCCCCGGTCAGGCCGAGAAAGACCTGATTGACGAAGGGCTGTCCATTGTCGGGGTTGATACCGGATACAACCCCCGTCGATGGCGGGATGATGGCACCACATTCGGCCAGTCCGAAGCCATCGGCGATTTCGGCAATGGCACACTGGGTCGGGTTCGAAACCCGGTCGGCGATGTTGGTCGTGGCCACCGAACAGCTTGTCGGATGTTTGGGAATGCCGCAGACCGAGCCTTCGCGCAACAACACCTCGATCCGCCCGAAGGACCCTGCATTCTTGGGCACCGAATGATCGATGGAGTTGAACACGCCGACCATCGCGGATGTCCGCGCGCAGGCCTCTGACAGGTTCAGCCCGCAGGGCTGGGCGTCCGGATTGTCGCGCAGATCAACCGTGACTTTCCCGGCATCGGGATCAATCGTGACGATGCTCTTGATCATGATGCCGTCTTCGGGTGTTCCGGGGATCGGGTCATGGGTCGATGTGCGCGTGGCCGTACCCGCCGGGAGCTGCCGTATCGCACTGACCATGCGCTCGGCGGAATATTCAAACCACTGCTCGTTGAAGTTCTCCAGCGTATCCCAGCCCACCTCACGGCCCAGCGCCAGGATTTCCCGCTCGCCGATCCGCGCAGCGCCCATCATGGCCAGGAAGTCCCCCCACCACTGATCGGGCACACGAATGCGCAACCGACACATGCGGACGATATCCATATTGTATTCGTAGTCTTCCTGAACCTTGACGGCCGGGAAAATCAGCGCGCCTTCCTCGTACACGTCACGCGCGGTGCCGTGATAGGTGGTCGGGATCGAGTTCCCGATATCCGCCTGATGCGCCTTGGCCGCGACCGTGTAGCGGTGGATTCCATCATCATCGATGACCGGAATGAGGATTGTGTGATCCGCCGCGTGGGAGCATCCGTGATAGGGCGAGTTGTGCAGGAAGGCATCCCCGCGTTTCAGCTTGGGATGATACTCCTTCATGGTCGCAGCCATGATGTCGGGACCCGAGAGCACATGGATCGGCAGGGCTTCGGCCACGGCCACCAGCTTGTCATCACCGGTCAGAATGCAGCACGAAAAGTCGCGCGCGATGTTGAGAACACCCGAACGCCCTGTGCGCATCAGGGTGTTCCCCATCTTGCTGGAAATACCTTCAAGCCGATTGGAGAGAAGTGCGAGTTGAACGCCGTCGATCTTGGTCTTTGCCATATTGACTATCCTTCCCGTCCCGCGGCTCAGGCCGCCGCCTTTCCTGGTACAATCGAAACACTGCCCGAGGCCCTCCGTTCGGCCGTGGCGCCGGGATCCACCACAACCGTGGTGAAGGGTGATTCGATGATGGCCGGTCCGTTCAGGATTTCGCCTTCCTTCATCGCCTCAAACCGGCGCACCGTCGCATCCACATGGCCATGCCCGGAGAAATAGACCTTCCGGGTTCCGTCCACTGCGGTCTTGAATTCGCGCTTGGCCAGCGAGCCACTTTCACCTTCGCGCAGGCGGCATTTCACGGATGCGGTCCAGCCGACAACCTCAACTCCGGATTCCGGGTCATTGATGGCGAAGATGTCCTCATGGACCTTGTGGAACTCCTGCACCAGCGCCTGAATGTCGGCCTCGCTTTCAAACCGGCGCGCGGCCAGCGGGACCTCGATTTCCCAGACCTGCTCGGGATAACGCGCTTCGGCAAAGAACTCGATCGTCTGATCGATCGATCCCTGCCCCGGCCCGTCGATGAAGGCGTTGCAACTGGCTTCCAGCACATCGAGAATACCGTTGACGCCATCGGCGTCAAACGCATCTGACGTGGCAAAGAATGTACGCGTGTACTGCGCATGCAGGTCCGACATCATGGCCCCCGCCGCGCTGAGCGCCGCACCAACTTCGGGAATGATGACCCGCTCGCTGCCAAGCCGGCGACCGATGGCCGTCGAGTTGATCCCTGCCGCACCGCCGCCGCCGATCAGGATCGCGTCACGTGGATCAATCCCCTGATTGACGGTGATGTCCACGATGGCCTGCACCATGTTTTCCGTGGCAATCGAAATGACAGCTGCGGCTGCATCCTCAAGACTGAGATTCATCGGCTTGGCCACATCGCGCTCTATCGCTGCACGGGACGCCTCCAGATCGAGCGCCATGTTGCCGCCAAGAAAGAACTCCGGATCGAGATAGCCCAGCACAAGCGAGGCGTCGGTCAAGGTCGGCTTGTCGCCCCCCTGTCCGTAGCAGGCAGGCCCCGGCACAGCGCCCGCACTCTGCGGTCCGACATGCAGCATGCCGCCGTCATCCACCCAGGCGATGGACCCGCCCCCGGCCCCGATGGACTTCACGTCAACCGACGGGAAGCCGGTCATGTGGCCGCGATAAGGCTGGCCGATCCAGGTTTCCCGGGTCCACGGAATACGCCCTTTGCGCACCAGACTGACGTCATAGGTGGTGCCACCGGTATCAGCGATCACCGCCGTATCCGATCCTTCATCCTCGCGGGCAAAATACCGCCCCGACACCGGCGCCATGGACGGTCCGGAATTGATCAGGTGAATGGGTTGTTCGGCAATGTCGCTGGCATCCATCATGCCGCCCTGGGACGTCACGATCAGAACGCGCCCGTCGAATCCTGCCTCACTCAAACGCCCTGTGAGGTTGCGCATATAGGCGCTCATCTGTGGCTTGAGAGATGCATCAATGGCTGCAGAGGAGGCCCGCCGGTACTCGCGCAGGGACGGGTTGAGCACATGGGACAGGGTATAGGGAATGCCGGAAAGATGCTCTTCGATCAGTTCGCCGACCCGGTCTTCATGAGCGGAGTTGATGATCGACCAGAGCAGGCAGACCGCAATGGCCTCCACATTCTTTGCCTTCAGATCCTGCAGGATCTCAACAACCCGGCCTTCGTCCAGGGGTGTTTTTTCCGAGGCATCCGCAAGGATACGTCCGGGCACCTCATAGGACAGCGCACGCGGAATATAGGGCTGGGGATAAGGCACCGTGAAATTGAACGGCTCCATACGACCGCCCTCACGGAACACCAGAATGTCGCGATGTCCCTCGGTGGTCAG
>JAURLR010000221.1 GCA_030831135.1 Alphaproteobacteria bacterium | reverse complement strand
GGCGCCGCTGACCTATCCTGTACCTTGGGCGCGTGAGGCAGGGCAGAGCCATATGGTCAGTGCGGAACGTCTGAAGGCCATCATCGCGGCAGCAGGCTGGACGATGGAAAGCTGGATTGATGAAACGGAATTTGCGCAGGTCTGGCTCAACGATGCCCGCCCGCCGCGTATACCGGTCGGGCCGACCTTGCGCCATGTCATGGGCGAGGACTTCCCCGGCATGATTGCGAATTTACGCGATAATTTTGCCGATGACCGGCTCGGCGCAGTTCAGGCGGTCTTGCGCAAGACCGCCTGACAGCTACCTCTGGGATCAGGAATCGATGACCTTCCAGCTGCCATCGGGCTGCTGACAGGCCGTTCCATAAGCATCCTGCTGCTTGCCACCCACGGTGACCGTAGTCTGGTATTCGCGGCAATAGGCGCCTGTTGTGGAGCTGCGGCCGTCACGTACCGGGGTGACTGTGCCGGAATTCCCCGAATCCGGATTGTTCCAGACGATGGTCTGGCCAACCGGAGCCTGATGCGCCTGAGTCTCGGCTTTCTGGAGTTCCAGCCTGTCGACCTTGTCGAGCCCTTGCCCAATCTGGTTGCCGATCACGGCGCCGGCCAAGGTGCCGATGGCCGTGGCGATCAGGCGGCCTGAACCGCCGCCAATCTGCGAACCGAGAACGGCGCCACCAACGCCGCCAAGGACGGTGCCTGCGGTTTCCTTCTGATTGCCCGATGTACAAGCGGTCAGAACGAATGCTGCGGCGACGAGCGGTACGAAAACTTTAAAACGCATGGCTTTGATCCTTTTGTGTACACAGAGGTCTCAGGCCGAGGGGTGACTACGGTTGCGCCGTATTGTGACCCCTTCTATCACGAACAATATTGTGGCTCGCTGAGTTCCTCTATGATGTGGATCACATAGAAGATTTAATTAAAGGCAGAAATAGGGCATGTCCAAGATCGATCCCATTGCACAATTCAGCGCTTGGTTTGGCGACGCCATTGAGGCTGAACCCTCCAACGCCAATGCCATGACGCTGGCGACTGTTGCGGCGGATGGTCGACCATCGACGCGGATGGTGTTGTTGAAGGAACACGATGCCCAAGGCTTTGTGTTCTATACAAATTTCAACAGCCAGAAGGGCCGGGAACTGATTGCCAATCCTTATGCTTCGCTGTGTTTCTACTGGAAGTCACTGGGGCGCCAGGTTCGCGTTGCGGGCAAGGCAAGCCGCGTTTCCGATGCGGAAGCCGATGCCTATTATGCGTCCCGGCCGCGGGGAAGCCGGATCGGTGCCTGGGCTTCCGAACAGTCGCAGCCCGTCGAATCGCGCGATATCCTCGAAGCGCGCGTGCGCGATCTGACGGCGAAGTACGGGGACGGAGAGATTCCGCGGCCACCGCATTGGTCAGGGTTTCGCGTTGTCCCGGACCGGATCGAATTCTGGACCGATCGCCCGGATCGCCTGCATGACCGCCAGCTGTTCGTGCGGACGACGGATGGCTGGTCGGAGCAGCGCCTCCAGCCATAGATATCAGGTCTGGCCCCTGGCCAATTGATCTATCCCAAAGTCGCGGTGTCATGAAACTGTCATACTCGTTGCGTCGAACAGAGGCAGGAGGTGGCGATGTTGACGCGCGAAGATTGTCTGGCGTTGTGCGAATTGAGTGAAGAGGAAGTCGAAGCGATCGCCGAGCACGAGCACATTCCGGAATTGCTGGCGATGGAAATGGGCCAGTATCTTTGTCACACGCCGGACGGGGAGGCGCGGATCGAACGCATGATCATCGACGACATTGAACATGCGCGCGCCCAAGGCAATTATGCGCATATGGCCAAGCTGGTGGGTGTGCTGCGTCATTTTGTTGAGACCCACCCGCACCACTGACTTCCCAATGCAGGCGGGTTGATCTACCTATTGGGTATGACAGACATCAGGCGAAGCGTGATCCTGACAGGTGCAAGCCGCGGCATTGGCCATGCGACCGTGAAGCGGTTTTCCAATGAAGGCTGGCAGATCATCACCTGCTCACGCGATCCCGTTCCCGAGCATTGCAAGCGCGACCCCAACTGGACCTCCCATATCCCCACGGATCTGGCGGACCCCGTTGATGTGGACCGCTTTGTGGCCGAAGCGACCGCGCTGCTGGGTGATGCGCCGCTCAATGCGCTGGTCAACAATGCTGCCGTGTCGCCCAAGACCGATTTCCAGGAACGCCTCGGCTGCCTGAACGGGCCGCTGGATGACTGGCGTGAGGTGTTCCAGCTGAATTTCTTTGCCCCGCTTGTGCTGGCGCGTGGCTTTGCCACGGCCCTGGCCCGGGCCGGAAAGGCCGATGAGCAGCACCCGGATGCGGGCGGCGGTGCGGCGATCGTCAATATCACCTCGATCGCCGGCCACGCGATCCACCCCTTTGCCGGGTCGGCCTATTCCACCTCCAAAGCCGCGCTTTCCGCGCTGACCCGCGAAATGGCGGTGGAGTTCGCCGAACTGAATGTGCGGGTCAATGCCGTTGCGCCGGGTGAAATCGAAACCGAGATGATCGGGGATGAATACGAGCCTCTGGTCAATCGTATCCCCATGCGCCGGATGGGCACGGCCGACGAAGTGGCTGCAACCGTGTTCCAGCTCTGCAGTCCCGATTTCGGATATGTCACGGGAACCGAGATTTTCGTGACGGGCGGCCAGCACCTCTACTAGTCAGGCCTCTAGTAAGCCTTCGCGACGTTCCGGATTGCCTGGCGCAGCCAGGTCATGGCGCCGCTCTGATGGGTGCGCTCGTGCCAGATCATGGACACCGGCAGCGGGGATGTCCGAAAGGGCAGGTCGAAAACCTGCAACGGCACGATATCGCGAAACTGGTCAACGAAACGGGTGGGGAGCGTTGCGATCATGTCTGTGCTCGCAACGATGTGTGGCGACAGCAGGGCGCTGGGGATGCGGACCCCGGCGCTGCGTGTGGCGCCCTGTGCATCCAGGATATCGTCGAGGGTGCGTTCCAGTGTGGAAAGCCCGGTGAAGGATGAGCCGAGGATCACGTGGCGCAAGTTCTGATAGGAATCGATATCCATCGTTTTCTTCAGGTCCGGGTGGTTCTTTCGGGCGATACAGACAAGCGGGTCGCGATACAGGGTTGAGGATTTCAGCGTGCCGGCGGCATCGGGCACGAAGCCGATCACCAGTTCCCCGGCGCCTTCCTCCAGCCACTCGCGGATATGGGCCGGATCGGGCGGCCGGATCGTGATGGTCAGGCCCGGGGCTTCCTGCTCGAGCTTGCGCAGCAGGGACGGCATCAGGACGAAACTTGCATAATCGGTTGTGCCGATGGTGATGCTGAGCCTTGCCTGACCCGGGTCAAAGCCGGTTTGGCTGGTCAGCGCACCTTCGATCTTGTCGAGCGCTTCGCGGACAGCGATCCGCACCTCCAGCGCCCGTTCGGTGGGTTCCATGCCTTTGGGCGTGCGCACCAGAAGCGGGTCGGCGAAGACCTCGCGCAGGCATCAAAACTGGAGCGGATTGAAAATGAATATGCGC
>JAURLR010000220.1 GCA_030831135.1 Alphaproteobacteria bacterium | reverse complement strand
CCGGCCTCGACCGCCGGGCGCGACAGGATCAAGCGATCCACCTTGCCCTGAATCAGATCGGAAACCGCCATGGCGACGGCAAGATAGGTCTTGCCCGTACCAGCCGGGCCCAGCCCGAAGGTCAGGTCTGCCCGTGCGAGGGCTTCCAGATATTTGGCCTGCACCGGCGAACGGGGGGTGATCGTTCGTTTCCGGGTCCGGATCGATATCCGCGAACCATCCCGATCATCGCTGGCGGCCATACGCACGGCGGCCTGCACCTCGCCCGGGCCGACATCCTGCCCCTGCTTGAGCGTGGTGTAGAGATTGCGGATTGCCCGTTGGGCGATGTCGCGGGACGCCTCCGGCCCCTGAATTTCGAGCTTGTTGCCGCGATAGCGCAAGGTCACATCAAGCAGGCGCTCGATCTGCAGAAGATGTTCATCATGATGGCCGAAAAGCGCGGTGAGCAGCGCATTGTCGTCGAACTCTACTTGCACCGGGGACCCCGGTTTCACATCGGTCGATGTCAAGCGCTCAGCCTCTTCTCGTCACGGGCACCCGACTCCGGCCGATCCCCTTCCAGTAAACGTCCACCCAGACTATGGGATTTGCATGTCTCGATGAAGACCGTTGCCATATCCCCGACCGCATGACCGGGTGCGTCCACATGGACTGCCTGATTGTAGGGGCTGCGCCCGACAAGCTGACCGGAATGACGTCCCGGGCGTTCAAACAGGACATCGCAGGTGGTCCCCAGCGAGGCCTCGTTGAACGCGGTCATCTGTTCCATGAGCAATGCCTGGAGGCGCGCCAGACGCGCATCCTTCACGTCCTCAGGGACCTGGCGCGGCATGCCGGCGGCCGGGGTTCCCGGGCGCGAACTGTATTTGAACGAATAGGCCTGCGCATACTCAACCGTGCGGATCAGGTCGAGGGTGGCCTCGAAATCGGCATCACTCTCGCCAGGGAACCCGACAATGAAGTCGCAACTGAACGCCAGATCCGGGCGCGCGGCACGCAATCTGTCGATCGTGCGCAGATAGCTCTCGGCGTCATGGCCGCGGTTCATCGCTTCGAGAATACGATCACTGCCCGATTGCACCGGCAGATGCAGATAGGGCATCAATTCGGGCAGATCACCATGGGCCGCGATCAGGTCATCATCGACATCGCGGGGATGGCTGGTCGTGTAGCGGATCCGTGCCAACCCATTGATCTCAGCCAGCCGGCGCGCCAGGCTCCCCAGCCCGATCTCCCGGCCTTCAGCATTCAGGCCGTGATAAGCGTTCACATTCTGGCCCAGCAATGTCAGCTCGCGCACTCCACCAGCCACAAGCGCCTCGGCCTCGGCAACAATCTGCATCACCGGTCGTGAAAACTCGGCACCGCGCGTGTAGGGCACAACGCAGAAGGTGCAGAACTTGTCGCAACCTTCCTGAATCGACAGGAATGCCGAAACGCCACTTTCCTGACGTTGCAAGGGAAGATGATCGAACTTGCTCTCGATCGGAAATTCCGTCTCCAGAACGCCGCCACCACGTTCACCGGACTGGCTCGCGCGATGCGCGCGAGCGACCATCTCGGGCAGGCGATGGTAGGTCTGCGGGCCCAATACGATATCCACATAGGGCGCGCGGCGGAGCATCTCTTCACCCTCGGCCTGGGCGACACAACCGGCCACGGCGATCACAGTCTGCTGACCGTCCTCGGCGCGCTGGTCCTTGATCAGTCGCAAACGCCCCAATTCCGAATAGACCTTGTCGCTGGCCTTCTCGCGGATATGGCAGGTGTTGAGGATCACCACATCGGCATCCTCGGGGCCCTCACCCGGCGCATAACCCAGCGGTGCCAAAACCTCTGCCATACGCGCGGAGTCGTAGACATTCATCTGGCAGCCATAGGTTTTGATGAAGAGTTTCTTGGCCAAGGGCCCTAAACCATCCGCAAGATTTGTGGCCATTCATGCCGGGTAAACCCAGACAAACAGGCCGTCAACACATTGTTATTCATGAACATTTGCACATCTAGGCTTTCGCTGCCCGGGAGTCAACCCGACGCTCGGCGCGCTTCTCGCGCGGGCTTCGAAACCCCTTTTTGGCACGACGCAGGCCCTTCATGTCCCGAAAGTGCGGGCGCAAACGCCAACGGATCCAGTCCCAGCGACCCGCCGCCCCGGCCTTGGGCTGAATCCGGCCGGCCAGCGCATCGGAATGACCCGCCTGAATCTGATCCTGGCAGTATTCGGTCAGCTCCTTGCGGGAAGCAAATTGTTCGATCGTGACCGGCTCATGAAAGGACACCGTGACGGTCAGACGCCCCAGCCCGATCAACTCGGCCGCATGCCCGACCAGGTCCATGTCGCCATACCAGGCATAGAACGGGCGAAGATGGCGGCCGATCGGTACCCCATCAACCCGGGAATAGGTGAGCGAGACAGGCTGCACAGTCAGAGGCTGGTCCTTCACCCGGAACTCGGCCACGGAGAGCAGCGCGCTCTTGAAGCTTTGGATATGGGTGCCGTCATTGCTGGTCCCCTCGGGAAACAGGATCATGCTGTCACCGGCCTCGAGCCGTTTGCCAAGCGCGGTGGCCTGCAAATGGGATGTGCGCGTACGCCGATCCACGAAAACCGAGCGTTGCAGCTTCGCCAGCAGCCCGAAGAAAGGCCAGTCACCAACCTCCGATTTCGCGACAAAAGACCCGGGGATGAGCGCGCCGTAGATCGAGATATCGAGATAGGAGGAATGATTGGCGACGAAGAGGGTCGGACGGATTTTCGAGCGTCGGCCAAACACCTCGAGGCGAATCCCCAGAAGGCGGCAACACACCGCGTGATACCAGAGCGGCACCCGCCGCGAGAGCGGCAGCCGGAGCAGCAATGCGACAGCCTGGAACGGAATCATCACGAGCGTGAAAAGCACGTACATCGTGGCGCGGCAGACCGCCGTCAGCCGGGAATGATAAATGGTCGGATCGCTCATTTCGCCAGCACCTCACGCGGTTGCTTGCCACTTGCACCGTTCTGCTTGCCCGCCCAGTCATCCGGGGCATCCCGCCCGTAATGCCGGTAGTACTTGTCGTTGACCTGATCGGTTTTCACGACCACGCAGACATCGGTCGTGTTGAACTGGTGATCGACAACAGCACCCTCGCCAACAAAACCACCCAGCCGCAGATACCCCTTCACCAGGGGGGGCAATTCGGCGAGCGCGCGTTTCCGGTCAATCTCGTCGGCCGGCAGGAAATCCATCGGAACATGCAGATCGGGCAGCGCATGGGGACGCAGGCCCTCGGGCGCCAGATGGAAATGGTGCAGATAGCTCAAGGGCAACGCCAGAGCTTCGGGCTCCACACCATGCAGGCTGGCACACCCGAACATCAGCGAGATGTCGTGATGAAAAACGAACTGCGCGATGGCGCCCCAAAGCAGTTGCATCGTCGGACGCCCGCGATAGGCCTGATCGACACAACTCCGGCCAAGCTCAAGGACTTCACCCTGATACGCGGCAAGCGGTGAGATGTCGTACTCGCCGGCCGTGTAGAACCGGCCGTGCTTTTTCGCAGCCCCGCCACGCAGCAGGCGATAGGTCGCCACGATCGAGTCCGGGCCGTCACCGCGATCGGTATCGTACACCAGAAGATGCTCACAGACGTCGTCAAACGGATCGATGTCGCGCTGCGCCGCAGCCGTTTCGGCGTCGGGGATGGCCTTCATTTCATCATAGAAAACCCGGTAACGCAGGGCCTGGGCCGCCGCCACATCATCAGCATCGCGCGACAATCTTGCGCCGAGCGTACCCGACCCCAAGGACGCCAGAGAAGCCGCCAGACCGGCGGCATCACGGACCGGGCTGCTCTGCTCAGACACGCCGCACACCAGGCGTGGGCACGAGCGCAGATATGATGACGCGTCGCTCAGTCACGATCGTCATCATCAGTCGAACCCAGCGGTTTGGCGAACAGTTCGAGCCGGTGATCGATCAACTCGTAACCGAGATCATGGGCGATCTTTTCCTTCAAAGCCTCGATCTCTTCATTGAAGAATTCGATAACCTTGCCAGTCTTCACGTCGATCAGATGATCGTGGTGATCATCCTGAACCTCTTCGTAACGGGCCCGACCATCCCCGAAATCATGCTTTTCGAGAATATTGGCTTCCTCGAAAAGACGGACCGTGCGGTACACCGTTGCAATGGAAATACGCGGATCAAGCTTCGTGGCCCGGCGATAGACCTGATCCACATCCGGGTGATCTTCAGCCTCCGACAGCACACGCGCGATGGTACGCCGCTGGCCGGTCAGCTTCAGGCCCTGATCAACGCATAACTGTTCGATGCGGGAAGGTATGTCCGTGCTCAAGCCCGACTCTCCATGGGACCGAAGGTCCCTCGGTTCAAATTCACAGATACAATATACGACAAATTCCGAATCGGGGCGACCTTCACCCCGTACAGCATAGCCTGTCGCGGCGCGCGTTACTTACCGCGCTTCCCCAGCCCGATCTTTTTGGCAAGCTGGCTGCGTTTCTTGGCATAGTTCGGTGCCACCATCGGATAATCAGCAGGCAAACCCCACCGTTCACGATATTGCTCGGGGGTCAGGTCGTATGACGTCTTGAGATGCCGCTTGAGCATCTTCAGTTTCTTGCCGTCTTCGAGGCAAACGATGTAATCCGCCGTCACCGACTTCTTGATCGGAACCGCGGGAGACGGGCGCGGCTGGCCGGTGGGCTCGCCACCGGTCTCGCTCAGGCTCGCATGCACCTGCGCAATAAGCTGCGGCAGTTCAGCGGCCGACAGCTTGTTGTTGGATACATGTGCCGCAACGATATCGGCGGTCAACTTCAACAAATCTGATGAACTAACCTGTTCACTCATGATTTTTCCTCACCCAGAACTAACTGAAATAATGAATTCGCTGTTTATTTAGTCATATTCAGGCTGTTGTCCAGAACAATTCCTGATGTTTTTTACGTATTACTCGGTTCCGGCGTGCGCGCAAGCACAAGTGCGTCGACCCGGGTGCCGCCCCCGCCATAATAGGCTGGACGGCGCCCGATTTCCTGAAATCCAAGGCTTTCATAGAGCCTGATCGCACCGTCATTATCGACGGCGACTTCCAGAACAAGCCGGGCATCGGGCGCTATATCTGCAAGAAATGCCGCAAAAAGGTCACGTGCCAGTCCGTGACGGCGAACATCGGGAGCCACACAAACCGTCAGGATTTCGGCGTCCTCTGCCGTTTCCCGCCCGATCAGCAAACCACGCGGCGCTTCCCGTGCCTCACCGATCACGTATCCACGCGTCCCGGGCATGCGCAGAATCGTCCGCATCGCCGTTTTGGACCATGGGGTTTCGGGCAATGGATCAAAGCAGGTGATGTGCAGTCGCGACAGGACAGCGGCCATCTCCTCACCAACGGGCCATATCCGGGCCTGGGTCATCCCCGAAGCCGTTGTTTGTCGGCTGCGGGCGGTGAGGTGTCGGGGGCACGCAGATAAAGCGGCTGTGGCGGTATATGTGAGGCTTGGGCGGCACGTTCGGCACCCAGCTCGGCAAGTACGCCGGCATCGGCGTGCTGCGGATTCAGCAAGGTCCAGCTCGGGGGCAGATCCGATGCCGAAGCCGCAAACCGCACAACCGCATCCCCCGCAATCACCAGCGGCGAAGCGGTTTGCACAAACAACTCGACTGTCTGCGCGGACGAAAGCACAGCAGGTGTATCCAGTGCCGTGCCGTCCTGGGCAAAGATCTGAACGTAGAAATCCGCGCGCCGCGTTTCCAGCACCACCCCGACCATTCCGTCCGGGCAAAGACGCCGGGCCATTCGCTGATGAATATCAGGATTGGCAATCCCCAGCATCGGCAAGCCGGTGGCCAGTCCCAGCCCCCGCGCCGCAGCAAGCGCAATCCGCAGCCCGGTATAGCCACCCGGTCCGACACCCACGCAAATCAGATCGAGAGACTGATAGCCATAGCCACGGACCACATCCTCCACCATCGGCATCAGCGCCTCGGCATGGCCCCGGTTCATCGCGTCCGAGCGACGCGCCACAAGCGCGCCCTCATGCCAAAGGGCCGCAGAGCACGCACTGCCTGCGGCATCGAGTGCCAGTACCGTCGTTTTCGTTGGTGGTCCCATATCAGCCCGTTTCAGCGAATCAACGCGAGGCTCTAGCATCGCACAATCCGAACCGCAAAGCTGGGCCGCAAAGGATTTTGGGATGACCTATGTCGAGATCGAGCCGGGCACCTATGGCGTCGAGATCGCGCTTGCCTATGGCACAGCCGAAAACTTTACCGGTACGCCGGTATACCGAAATTCCCATTGCTTCCTGCACCCGGCCGCTGCGGAGAAACTTGAACATGCCGCCGAACTGGCCGCCCGGCAGGGGCTCCACTTCCTGATCTTTGACGCGCTGCGCCCCAGTGAAGCGCAGTGGGTCTTGTGGAACCACACACCCGACCCCGATTTTCTTGCCGATCCGCGCCGCGGCTCGCCACACAGTCGCGGGGTTGCCGTCGATCTGACGCTGCTGGATGGGGATGGACAGGCGCTCGACATGGGTACGGCTTTTGACGCCTTTACCCCGCGCTCCTTCCATGGTGACGGCGACATCCCGCTCGCCGCCCAGCGAAACCGTTTGCTGTTGCTCGGCATCATGTCCACGGCAGGGTGGGATTTCTATTCCAAGGAATGGTGGCACTACCAGTTGTTCGAGCCGCGGACCTACCCTCTGGTCGAAGATCGCGAGCTGCCCAAACCGATGATGACGTGAAAATCAGTTGGATCACCGACCTTGCGGCGCAAATCCCGCCAAAGGTAACCTTCGCGCAACATTTGAGCCAGTCTGATCCTGTCATCTGTTGGAAGGAAAATGCGGTGAAAAACAAATCGGTCCGCGCGCGTATGACCCATCGACTACGAAACCATATGAGACATCTCGGTGTCTGTGCGCTGGCTGCTGCCCTGTGGGTCACCAGCCCAAACCCCTTACACGCCGCAGATTCCGCAGCGATCCTGATGTATCACCGGTTTGGTGAGAACAGTTTTCCCTCCACAAATATCCGCCTTGAGCAGTTTGACGCCCATATCGCGGAGCTCGCATCGGGGCCCTACACGGTATTACCGGTCACCGAGATCGTGGCCGCAATCCGCGAGGGGCGGGAACTGCCGGACCGCACGGTGGGCATCACCGTGGATGATGGCTATCTGTCCATCTACGCCGAAGCTTTTCCACGCCTGCAGGCGGCAGGCCTGCCGTTTACGGTGTTCATCTCCACCGACCCCGTCGACAGGGGGTTTTCCGGGTCCATGTCATGGGATCAGATTCGCGAGATGCGCGATGCCGGAGTGACAATCGGCGCCCACACGGCAACCCATCTTCACATGCCCGCCAACACGCAAGCCCGGAACCAGGAGGACATGGCGCGCGCGAATGCGCGTTATGTGGAAGAGCTGGGTTCGGTCCCGACGCTGTTTGCCTATCCCTTCGGCGAGGCGAGCCTTGCCGTTCAGGACCTGGTGCGCGCGCAAGGCCATGAGGCGGCTTTCGGCCAGCATTCAGCACCCCTCGACGCCTCATCCGACCCGTTCTACATGCCCCGGTTCGCACTGACCGAAGCCTTCGGGAACATGGACCGTTTCCGTCTGGTGACCAATGCACGCCCCATTCCGCACACCGACATCAGCCCGAAGGACCCGACCCTAACGGTCAATCCGCCCCTGTTCGGGTTTACCCGAACGGACATGTCGGAAAGCCTGAGCGGTCTGGCCTGTTACGCGGCCGATCAGGGCAAGGTGAAGGTCGAGCAACTCGGGCCGCGCATCGAGGTGCGCATGAATGGCCCGTTCTCCGCCGGGCGCGCGCGCATCAACTGCACCGCGCTGGGACCGGACAACCGGTGGCGCTGGCTGGGAATGCTCTACTACGTCCCCCGAAGCTGAACGTTTGGTGACGCGCGGCGCTAGCGCGAAGCGACCAGGATATCCTCGACCGCAACAGGTTCGCTCGACAACTGGACCGTTTCGAACTGATCGAGGCGATTGCTCCGAATCAGGCCTGTCAGGGTTTCCACATAGGCCTCGCGGCGCTCGGAATAATTGATCAGCGTGGCCGCCAGCGCCTCGCCATCGAGTTCGGTTTCCTCGGCGCGCATCGTGGCCCGTGCGGCCCGGTAATCATCATAGGCATGGTGGCGATTGAGGTTCACGACATAGCTGCGAACACTGTCGAGCAGCGTGTCGAAGGCACGGACCTCGAACTTCTCGCCCTCGGCGCGCGCATCGGGCACGAACCCCGCACCCTTGCTCCAGGCGCGCTGGCCGTAAAGCGCATTCCCGTGGCGGGCAAACCGGGACCGGCCCCAACCACTTTCCTCGATCGCCTGCGCAAGCGCGAGTGTCGGCGACACCGTGTCCACGCGGCGCAACAGGCTGCTGAAATCGTTCGGTGCGGTCCGGTATTTGTCGGCGAGGTCCTCAAGCCATGCTTGGGAGGCTTCCGAAATTTCGCGGCCGGAGGAAATCTGCTCCTCCAGTACGATCAGCCACCGGCGCTCATCGCGCACTTCCTCATTGGCCTTGAGGATCAGCGGCAGCATGGTCCGGATGAAGGCTTTCTTGCGCTGTTCGACAACCATGCGGCTGTCAAAATCTTCAGGCAGGCTTTCCACAAACAGCCGCGGCACCCGTGCATTGCCCCGGCGCACCGGCTTGAGTTCAAACGCAATGGCGGCAAGGGTCTGACGCAACTCGGCAACCGAGGACACCGCGACCATCGAATCATCAAGCTTCTCGGCGCGCACGAGAGCAGCCTCGGGCGCGACCTGCGGCAGCGCCGTCCAGTCCCGGTCTGCCCGCTCGGGGCGATCCACCGGATATGCGATCGCGGCCCCGTACAAGGCAATGACACTGAGTCCCATCAGCGCGAGCGCTGCGCGTTTGTAGTCTCGTAAGAAGATGAAGCCACCCTGCATTTCGACACACTCCCCCGCTTGTGCCGCAGGCCAGGAGCATGACGATTGTTAAGAAAGTTTTAACTGTTCGGCAAGCCACTCTTTTTGATGGCTTGCGTGTTCAACCTCAATCGATCTGAAAACAGCGGTCAGGCGACGGCCTGAACCTCTTCAACTTCCGGGATGTAATGACGGAGCAGATTCTCGATCCCCATCTTCAGGGTGGCCGTAGAACTTGGGCAACCGGCGCAAGCCCCCTGCATCGTCAGAAAGACAACGCCCTTCTCGAAACCATGGAACACGATATCGCCGCCATCCATGGCGACAGCTGGCCGCACACGGGTGTCGAGGAGTTCGACGATCTGGGAAACGACTTCGTCGTTCTGGCCATCACCGGCCGCATGCGCAGGGCCGGCTGCCTTGCTCATGACCGGGTCGCCCGATGTGAAGTGCTCCATGATCGCGCCGAGAATGGCGGGCTTGAGAACCTGCCAGTCCGCATCGGGAACCTTTGTGACGGTCACGAAATCGCCACCCAGAAAAACAGCAGCAACTTCGGGCACGGCGAACAGGCGCTGGGCCAGGGGTGAATCCGCAGCCGTGTCGCGATTGGGGAAATCGGCTGTGCCAGCTTCCATCACGTCGCGGCCGGGCAGAAATTTCAACGTGACCGGGTTTGGTGTCTCTTCGGTCTGAATGAACATTCCGAACCTCGCTTGTCGTTTGATGCCTGAACCTGTGGCAGCCGGCGCTTTGCCCACTGCCACCAATGTCCCTGTTAACCCTTGCTGCCGGGATCCGATAACGAATTTCCCGACGCCAAGATTCACTTGATGGAAATTTGGGCCGAATTCTCAAGAAATCAAGCTCAAAATCAGGGCTCTATGGTTAACGGAATTGGGGATTTGGTTAACGCAAACCCGCATATGTGGCCAATCCGAACCGATAATCCTATGTTTCCCGCTCAAACACGGTCAGACCGACCGTGTTGATCGACGGAAAGCCCTGTGGATATCGAAACACCTGTGCCCGAAAGCCGCATGTCTCCGCTCGCGCCCACGGCGTTTCCGGCGGCCAATTACGACTGTCCGGTCCACGACTGGACGGAAAATTTCGGGCGTTCAACCGGGTCAATTTCACGGCTGATCCATGAAGTCGGGACGCGGTTCCAGGCCTGTGGCCTGCCGCTGGCGCGCCTGAGCGTGATCGTGCGGACCCTCCATCCCCAGATTGCGGTGGCCGGATATATCTGGAATGGCGAGACAGGCGTGATGGATGAGTTCACGCGCGACCATCAATCGCAATCACGCGAATCCTATCAGCGCAGCCCGGTGCGGCAGATATTCGAAGGCTCGCCGGGGATCCGCCGCCGCCTGCTCGATCCCGACTGCCCGCGGGACTTCCCCATTCTCGAAGACCTGGATGGCGAAGGAATCACCGACTACCTCGTTCTCCCCGTGCCGTTTTCCGACGGACGATCCTATGCCTGCTCCTGGGCAACACGTGACCCGAACGGATTCAGTGACGAGCAGATTGCACGGATCGCGCAGCTCATGCCGACCTTCTCACTGGTTCTCGAAATCCTCGCCATACGCACGATCTCGCGCAACCTCATGGACACCTATCTGGGCCACAGCGCAGGGATGCGTGTACTCGACGGGGAAATCTATCGTGGTGTGAACGAAACCATCGAAGCCGTGATCTGGATTTCCGACCTGCGGGGATTCACCCGGATCTCGGACAGTTTTGCGCCACCGGTCGTGCTGGGCATTCTCAATGATCACTTCGAGCGGGTGGTGGGCGCGATCAAGCAGCACGAGGGGGAAGTCCTGAAATTCATGGGCGATTCCGTCCTCGCGATTTTCCCCATCGCGAATTTCCAAAGCCCCGGCAAGGCTGCCGATGCGGCCCTGGCCGCCGCACGGGACACCCGCCGCAGTATCGCGGCCGGCAATTCGACACGGCGAGAAAAGCGACTGGCCGAGATCGATTACGGCATCGCGTTGAATCTCGGGGAAGTCGTCTATGGCAATATCGGCGCGCCTGACCGTCTCGATTTCACGGTCATCGGCCCCGCAGTCAACCAGACCGCACGGATCGAGGCGCTCTGCAAAACCCTGTCGCGCAAGGTTCTGGCATCGCACAGTGTCGCCGAGGTCGCGGGCGAGAAGCTGGAATCGCTTGGCTTTCAGGTGCTTCGCGGCGTCCGCGAGCCGCAGGAAATCTTCGCCGTTCCCGACCGGCCCGGCCCGGTTACGAACCGATAAAACCGACGATCTCATGAACCTCGCGGATGATCGGTTCGGCGAGCGCGGCTGCGCGTTCGGCACCATCGGCGAGGATCGCATCCACATGCCCGGGATCCGCCATCAGGCGCTGCATCTCCGCCCCGATCGGCCCCAGTTTTTCCACCGACATGTCGACCAGTTCATTCTTGAAACCGCTGAACTGCTGACCGGCGAATTGTTCGAGCGTGGTCGGCATCGACTGGCCGGAAAGCGCGGCATAGATCGAGAGCAGGTTGAACGCCTCGGGCCGTTCCGTCACCGCATCCTTGCGCACACGCTGGCCGTCTTCATCAAGCGCCTCGAGGCCCGGCAATTCGCCAGGATCGGTCTTGGCCTTGCGCACCTTGTTGGCGATATCATCGGCACCATCGGTCAGGTTGATGCGTGAATACTCCGACGGGTCGGACTTGGACATCTTCTTGCTGCCATCACGCAAAGACATCACGCGGGTCGCTTCGCCAAAGATCAGCGGCTCGACCACGGGGAAAAAATCAGTGCCGAAATCGTTGTTGAACTTGATCGCGATGTCGCGTGTCAGCTCGAGATGCTGCTTCTGGTCCTCGCCCACGGGCACATGGGTCGCCTTGTAGGACAGGATATCTGCCGCCATCAGGTTCGGATAGACATACAACCCGACGCTCGCATTCTCGCGATGCTTGCCCGCCTTTTCCTTGAACTGGGTCATCCGCGACAACCACCCGACCCGGGCCACGCAGTTGAAAATCCAGGCCAGTTCGGCGTGGGCCGAGACCTGACTCTGATTGAAGATGATCGAAGTCTT
>JAURLR010000021.1 GCA_030831135.1 Alphaproteobacteria bacterium | reverse complement strand
GCGCGCCGTCTTGCGATAGATCAGGTTGCCGCGGGGGTCGGCCTTATAGGCCTTTATCAGCGCGAAATCGCCACGCAAGGGCTTCTCGAGGATGTAATCCTTCCCGTCGATGGTCATGGTCGGCTTGCCGTCGGCCAGGTCCGTGCCGACTCCCGTCGGGGTCAGGAACCCGCCAAGCCCGGCGCCTGCCGTGCGCATGCGTTCGGCCAGTGTGCCTTGGGGAACGATTTCAAGTTCGATCTTTCCTGCGTCGTATAGTTCCTTGAATACAAAGGATTCTTTGGCCCAGGGAAAGCTGCAGATCAGTTTGGCGACGCAACCCTCTTCGATCAGGCGGGCGATCCCGCTATGACCTGTTCCGGCATTGTTCGTGACGATGGTCAGTCCCCGCCGGCCAAGGTCGCAGACCCCGTCGATCAGGACCTCGGGCACACCGGGCTGGCCAAAGCCGCCGACAAGCAGTGTCGCGCCATCCTGGATGCGACCCAACGCGTCCTCGAGCGTTTCGGATTTCTTGTTTTTCATGGGCGTTGCCCTCAGGCAGGGGTGAAGTAAGGAGTGGGGCGCCCGTCCGGGTCGTCCCGGAATATAACCCGGACACGGTCGCCAACCGCAACCGTATCCGGCGCGGCGTCCACGATACGGCTCATCATCCGGAAACCTTCGTCCAGATCGACCAGCACCACGGCATAGGGGGCTTGCCCGGAAAAGGAAGGGGGCGGCCGGTGGACAACGGAAACGGCGTAAACCGTCCCCTGGCCGTCCGAAACCGACCAATCCGGATCGGGCGCGCCGCAATTCGTGCAAAGCGCGCGCGGATAGAAGATCGCGGTCTTGCAGGCTCCGCAACGCTGATAGCGCAGTTCCCCCGCAGCCGCGCCCTGCCAGTAGGGCTCTGAATCGGGATCGGGGAGCGTTTCGTCAGTCATGGCCTATTCCACCCCCAGAATGCAGGTTGAATTGGAAGACAGCACACCGCCGGTCCCGCTGATTAGCGCCAGGGCGGCATTGGCGACCTGTCGTTCGTCGCACTCGCCCCGCAGCTGCCGGACTGCCTCGATGATCAGGAAGATGCCGTACTGCCCGGGATGACAGTAGGAGAGACCGCCGCCATTGGTGTTGAGCGGAAATTCTCCCCCGGGGCCGGTTCGCCCATTGGCGATGAACTCGCCACCGGTGCCGGGGGCGCAGAACCCGAGTGATTCGAGTGTCAGGAGAACGGTGATCGTGAAGGAATCATAGATCTCCACCACATCGAGATCCCGATGGGTCACGCCGGCCATCTCGAAGGCCCGGGCACCGGATTTTGCTGCCGGTGTGACCGTGAGGTCCGGCATCTCGGAAATCTGGGCATGGGAGACGCTTTCGCCCTGTCCCAGCAGCCAGACGGGCGGTTTTTTGAGGGTTTTCGCGATGTCCGGGCTGACCACGACCACCGCGCCACCGCCATCGGTGAACAGGCAGCAATCCAGCTTGTTGAGCGGCGTCGCGATGGGGCCTGAATTCAGGACGTCGTCGCGGGTCAGTGGTTCGCGGCGCAAGGCTTTCGGGTTCAGGGCGGCCCAATTGCGGGTGGAAACTGCCAGATCGGCGAGCTGTTCCGAGGTGGTGCCGTATTGGGCGAAATGGCGGGATGCGGCCAGGGCATAGGATCCGACCGGTGTCGGCAAGCCATAGGGCGCCTCGTACTGGTAGCCGAGATCGTTGCGGATCTGGAAAATATACTTGTCGGCCCGCGAGCGCTGGGTACTGCCGTAGAGGATGACCGCGACCCTGCAGAGACCGGCCTGAATCGCAGCGGCCGCATGTCCCAGATGAAATTCAAAGGAAGCTCCGCCGACCATCGTGCTGTCGGCGTAGCTGGGCTGGATGCCGAGATATTCGGCGATCTGCAGGCCCGGCAGACGGCCCCAGGCACCCGATACCAAGAGCCCGTCGACATCGGATTTTTCCAGACCGGCATCGGCCAGCGCGGCAACAAGCGCCTCGGCCTGCAAGGTCAGGACGGTTGAATCGGGCACGACCCCGAGACGGGATTCGGCCACTCCGGCAATCGCGCAGGCGCGCTTCAGGCTCACAATGTTCCCCTCGATCATTCTGGCTTCGCGATATATTCCGCGATGTCATTCCCGATTACTGGGAAGTCCTGCAAAAGTCCATGCGCATCGCAAGCAAGGCGGACGCACACTTAGCGGGTCCTTTTGTACTTCCTCTCGGGTTTCGGTGTAGTTTGAATCGACTGCGGTTCTGGGAGACGATGATGGGCATGCTGGTGGACGGTCGCTGGACCGAGGAAAACGAGGCCAAGGCAAAGACCGATGCCAGTGGCACATTCAGGCGGGCTGAATCCGGGTTCCGCAACTGGGTGACCCGTGACGGTCAGCCAGGGCCGACCGGTGAGGGCGGCTTCGTACCCGAAAACGGTCGTTATCACCTCTATGTCGCCATGAACTGCCCCTGGGCTCACCGGACCCTCCTGATGCGCACCTTCAAGGGTCTCGAAAACACGATTTCCGTGGACAAGACGGTGCCGGGACGGTCGAAGCAGGGCTGGTATTTCAATGACGATTATGTCGATACGGTGCTCGGCAAGTCAGCCCTGCACGAGGTCTACACCGAGGCGGACGCCAACTGCACAGGCCGGGTCACGGTTCCGGTTCTCTGGGACCGGGCGCGTGAGACCATCGTCAGCAATGAATCTGCCGAGATCATCCGGATGATGAATGACGCCTTTGGTTCATTCTCGAACACGGACCGCGACCTGTACCCGGAGGATCTACATGGGGAGATCGATTCCTGGAACGATCTGATCTACCGGACCGTGAACAATGGCGTCTATCGGGCCGGGTTTTCCAGCTCGCAGCAGGCCTATAACGAGGCGGTCCGCGGGGTGTTTGCGACCCTCGACAAGCTCGACGCGCATCTTGCGGAGAGCCGTTACCTCTGCGGGGACCGCTTCACAGAAGCCGATGTGCGGCTTTTTCCCACCATGATCCGCTTTGATGTGGCCTATTACGGGGCTTTCAAGTGCAATCTGCGGCGCCTGATGGATTACGAGCATCTCTGGGCCTATACGCGCGAAATCTACCAGATGCCCGGGGTCGCCGACACGGTGGATCTGGAAATCTACAAGCGGGGCTATTACTCGAAGAGTCCGCAGCGCAATCCGTTGGGGATCGTGCCTCTGGGGCCCGACATCGACCCCGGAATTCCCCACGGCCGCGGTTAGGCAAGCCGCGGACGTCAGTCATTCCGGGCGAGCGTGTCGAGATCGATACCGCGCGCTTCGATGCGGTCGTACCAGGTCAGGGCCGTGCCCCGAAGGGATGTGACAATCGGGATGCCACGCGCCGCCTTTTGGGCGCTGCGCGGAAACTCATCCCTTCAGGCGTGCCAGTCCTGCTTCAAGATCGGCAATCAGGTCGTCGGGGTGTTCCAGTCCGACATGCAGGCGCAACAGCGAACCCTCGGCCTCCCATTTCGTCGCGGTCCGGATCGGGGAAGACGGAAGAATAAGGGACTCATACCCGCCCCAGCTGGCGCCCATGGCGAACAGCTCCAGCCCGTCAAGCATGGCACCGAGTGCATCGTCGTCATAATGCTGCTTCAGGACCATCCCGAACAGGCCGCAGGCGCCCTCAAAATCGCGTTTCCAGAGTTCGTGGCCGGGATCTTCGGGCAGGGCCGGAAACAGCACCCGAGACACATCCGGATGGGATTTCAGCCAGTTGGCGACGGCCAGTGCGTTTTCCTGATGCTGCTTGAGCCGTACCCCCATGGTGCGAAGGCCACGCAGACCCAGATAGCAGTCATCGGGTGCGGCGTGCTGTCCCCAGAAGCGGAAGTTCCTGAGAATGGTTTCGTACAGTTCATCGGTTGTGACGATGATCCCGAGCATCGCATCGGAATGGCCCACGATGTACTTCGTGGCGGCGTGTACCGAGACATCGACACCGCGTTCGAAGGAACGGAAATTGATGGGTGTGCCCCAGGTGTTGTCATGGATGACGATTGCTCCGCGGGCATGAGCGGCTTCGGCGATGGCCGGAATGTCCTGCACCTCGAAGGTCTGGGACCCCGGAGCCTCGGTCAAGACAACCTTGGTGTTGTCCTGAATCAGATCGGCAATCCCGCCGCCGATCAGCGGGTCGTAATAGGTCGTC
>JAURLR010000219.1 GCA_030831135.1 Alphaproteobacteria bacterium | reverse complement strand
TGATGGGCGCGGGCAAGTCGGCGATCGGCCGGCGGCTGGCGATGCATCTGCACATGCCCTTCGTCGATGCCGATACGGAAATCGAGGCTGCAGCGGGATGTACCATCGAGGAAATCTTCAAACGCCACGGCGAAGAAGCCTTTCGGGATGGCGAACGACGGGTGATCTCGCGTCTGCTGGAGGGCCCGCCGATTGTGCTGGCCACCGGGGGCGGCGCTTTCATGGATGAATCCACACGCGCGGAGATCGCCCGAACCAGTATCTCGATCTGGCTGCGGGCCG
Source organism: Alphaproteobacteria bacterium (assembly GCA_030831135.1). Lineage (GTDB taxonomy): Bacteria > Pseudomonadota > Alphaproteobacteria > UBA6615 > UBA6615 > JABJAG01. Next base: position 4,589 of record JAURLR010000219.1, on the reverse strand, counting down.
AACTCGATACGCTTGTGCGCCGCACCGCCAAGCGCAACAACCGGCCATTGCTGAAGAACAACGATCCGGCAAAGACCCTGAAAGACTTGATGGTGATACGCCACCCGATTTATGAGCTTGCAGATATTGTCGTCGAAAGCGATGACACGCCTCTGGAAGAAACAGTCAATCGCGTCTGCCAGGCGCTTGCGGCCTATTCCGCCAAAACCAGCCAAAACGGTAAGACATGACCCAGTATTCGGAAAGCACCCAGACCATCTCTGTCGATCTTGGGCCGCGCTCCTATGATATCGCCATCGGCCCCGGGCTGCTGGATTCCGCAGGTTCCCTGATTTCCGAACGTCTTGGCGAACGGCAGACGGTGATCATCACCGATTCCAATGTCGGGCCGCTTTACGCCGAACGGCTTGAACACAGCCTGTCCGAGGCCGGACATACCGGCCGGACCATCCAGATTGATGCCGGCGAGCAAGCCAAATCATTCGTCTATCTGGAAAGCCTTCTGGATGACCTCCTGTCCGAAGGGCTGGAACGGGGCACGGTCCTGGTGGCGCTTGGCGGGGGTGTGATTGGCGACCTGACCGGGTTTGCCGCCAGCATCGCGTTGCGCGGCGTTGAATTCGTGCAGATTCCGACAACCCTGCTGGCCCAGGTGGATAGCTCGGTGGGCGGTAAGACCGCGATCAATTCTCCCCATGGCAAGAATTTGGTGGGCACCTTTTATCAGCCGCGTCTCGTGATCGCCGACACCGAAACGCTCAAGACCCTGCCGCCGCGCGAGTTGGCCGCCGGCTATGCCGAGACCGTGAAATACGGGCTGCTGGGTGACAAGGCATTCTTCGAGTGGCTGGAAAACGACGGCGCAGACGTGCTCGCCGGTGATCCCGTCGCCCAGACCCGCGCGATCGTGCGCGCCTGCGAAATGAAGGCGCAGATCGTCAATCAGGACGAACGCGAAACCGGGCGGCGCGCGCTGCTCAATCTGGGCCATACCTTTGCCCATGCGCTTGAGGCCGAAACCGGTTTCGGCGGCCTGCTGCTGCATGGCGAAGCCGTTTCCATCGGCATAGTTCTCGCATTCGACCTTTCGGTCGCTCTCGGTCTTTGTCCGGCTGCGGACGCAGCACGTGTGCGGACGCATTTCGAGAAGATCGGCCTGCCCACACACGTTCCGCCGCATCCGACGGGCGCGTGGGATGCAAAAACACTGATCGCCCATATGGGCCGGGACAAGAAAGTTCAGGCCGGCCGGACAAGTTTCATTCTGGTTCGTGGTATCGGCGATGCCTTCGTCACCAATGAGGTGGACAAGGCGGAGCTGACACATCTGCTCGACACATTGGCCGTGGCGGCCTGACCCACACCAAGGCACGCAAACATCATGAGTGAACCAATCTTATTCACCATTCTCTCGATCCTTGTTCTGCTGGCGTTTTCGGGATTTTTCTCAGGATCCGAAACCGCACTGACCGGCGCATCGCGCCCTCGCATGCATCAGCTCGCCAGCGACGGCAACAAGCGGGCGCAAACCGTCAATCTGCTGCACGCCCAGCAGGAGCGCCTCATCGGAGGCATCCTGATTGGCAACAATATCGTCAACATTCTGGCATCCGCTCTGGCCACAAGCCTGATGATCACGCTGTTCGGAGATACCGGCGTCGTCTATGCAACAATCGCCATGACGGCGCTGGTTGTCGTGTTTTCGGAAGTTCTGCCAAAGACTTACGCGATCCGCCATGCCGACGACATGGCCCTGACAGTGGGACCGATCGTCCGGGTGATCGTCCTGATCCTGACCCCATTCACAAAGACCGTCGAGCTCATTGTCGGGGTGCTGCTCCGGCTGCTCGGCGAGAAAGTGTCATCCGCCGAGGATCAGGCCCGCGAAGAAGAACTGCGCGGCGCGATCCGGCTGCACTCGGACACCAACACGGTCAACGCCCATGAAGGCATGATGCTGGGTGGTGTCATGGACCTGGATGACATCGAGGTCGGCGAGATCATGACCCACCGCACGGACATCAACATGATCGATGCCAGCCTCTCACCCGGCGAGATCGTCACCCGTGTGCTCGATTGCCCGCACACGCGTGTGCCCCTGTTCAGTGGAGACCCCGACAATATCATCGGCGTGCTCCACGCCAAGGGACTGCTGCGCGAGGTTCAGAACCACGAAGGCCATATTGACGAGATGGACATCGCATCCGTCGCTGCCGAACCCTGGTTCGTGCCCGAATCGAAAGACTGCCTGAGCCAGCTGCACGAATTTCGTGACCGGCGCGAGCATTTTGCGCTCGTCGTGGACGAATACGGCTCTTTGCAGGGCGTTGTGACACTGGAGGACATCATCGAGGAAATCGTCGGCGAAATTGACGACGAGCACGATATTCCGGTGCCCGGTGTCCGGCGGCAGACCGACGGCTCACTCATTGCAGACGGCCGGGTCACGATCCGGGATCTGAACCGCGAGTTCCACTGGGGCCTATCGGATGAAGAGGCCACGACCATCGCCGGGCTGGTTCTGCACGAAGCACGCTTCATTCCGCAGGAGGGCCAGAGCTTTGCCATAGCCGGACTGAAAATCGACGTCTTGCGGCGCAGTGGCAACCAGTTGCGCCAGCTCCGAATCACGCCGCGGGCAGAGACCGACACCCCAGTCGAGACACCCGGATAACCCGGATCAGGCCGATCAGATCCGGCTCAAACACCTACGATACCCAGAGGACTTAGTGATGCCACTCTCCGAACCAGCGGCGCGCGAACACATCCACACACGCGCGGTCACCTGCAATGGCTATCGTCGCGAAGATGGATTGTGGGACATCGAAGGCCATTTGACCGATGTGAAGACCTACACCTTCTCCAACAGTGAGCGCGGCGATGTTCCCCCAGGCGAACCGGTGCATGAAATGTGGATTCGCCTGACCGTCGATGACGACCTCCTGATCCACGATGTGGAGGCCACGACAGAATTCAGTCCCTTTGGAATCTGCAAGGAGATCGCGCCGAACTTCAAGCGACTGATCGGCGTGTCGATCGGGCCAGGCTGGCGGCGGACGGTCAGCCAGCGTCTGGGGGGCGTTGAGGGCTGCACCCATATCGTGGAACTGCTGGGGCCGGTCGCGACAACGGCGTTTCAAACCATCTTCCCGCTCAAGAGCAAGGAAAGCCCCGAAGGGCCAGCAGCTTCAGGCAAGGCCCCACGGCTGCTCAACACATGTCATGCGTTCCGCAGTGATGGCCCGAAGGTCAAGGAACTCTGGCCGGACCATTATGACGGACCAGAGACGTCCTAGACGCTGATTGCGATCAATAATTCGATGTCGTTGGAATTCAGCCGAAAGCGCGCTGAGAATTCTGAGATTCGGTTTGATAGAGGCTCGCCCGCGCAAACGGACGCTGTAACTTCATATCCTGCTTCTCGGCCTGCTGTGCTGCAAAGTAGCTCGCAATAAAAACCCGGATTGCGGCCGTACGGCCCAATTCGCCGAGATGAGCGTCGATCAGCGTGCAAAGCTCATCAACACTGGCCTTTTCACGCACTGAAATATCCGACAACGCCGACCAGAATTCCGGCTCCAGACGTACACTGGTACGCAATTTACCGACGGTAATGTTCCGATTCACGAGCATTTCAGACCTTCCCTGCCCCTCAGGGCCCGGCAAACTATTGATTGGCAAGCCTAAACAGGCCCCGGGAATCTTGCAACACTATTTCTTTTCCCGTTTCATCTTGATGTCAGGAGACTTCGGCTGGCGTTAGCGCACGCACCGTAAGCGCGTGAAGACCTGTCTCGAATTCCTTCTCCAGAACGGCATAGACGCGCCTCTGGCGGGCGACACGCGACAACCCCTCAAAGCCGGAACTGACAACAGTGACATTGTAATGTGTTTCACCGCCCGGCTGCGCCCCGGCGTGTCCCGCATGCAGATGTGACTCATCGGTAATTTCCAGACGATCGGGCGTCAGACCATTGCTGATTGCCGATCGGATACGTTCCGCACGATTCATTGTCGATTCTCCTCAAACAAGTGTCGGGGTATCCTTGCCTCAGCGGCCCCCCACGGACATATTCCCGGCATGACACGTCGACGCAAGAAAATCGACCTCGACGAACTGCTTGCCGAGGCCGGGACCCGCGATCCCGAACCACTGCGCTGCGAACATCCGGGCTGCGAACAGGCCGGGGGTTTTCGCGCGCCGCGTTCGCCCGCCCGATTGCGTGACTATTTGTGGCTCTGCCTTGATCACGTGCGGGCCTACAATGCGCAGTGGAATTACTACGCGGATATGGATGAGGACGCGGTCGAGGAAGATCGGCGCGCGACAGCATACTGGCACCGGCCGACCTGGCCCCTGAACGGCGGGCGAATTGCACATGGCATCCGCGATCCTTTCGGATTTTTCGAGACCGAAGACGACGAAAAACGACGTCGAAAAACCGAACTTCCGGACTCTCCTTACACGCAAGCCCTTGCTATAATGGATCTGACGCCGCCGGTTACACCCGATGCCATCAAGCGGCGTTACAAGGAATTGGTGAAACAACACCATCCTGACGCGAATGGTGGCGATAAGCAGGCTGAAG
>JAURLR010000218.1 GCA_030831135.1 Alphaproteobacteria bacterium | reverse complement strand
GTCGCCGCCCTTGATGTTCCACCAATAGACCTCGTCGGGGGTCGGGTGGATCTTCTCCTGGCTGTGGACGCTGCCATCGCGCAGGAAGACATAGCTGGTGTTGCGGATCTCGCCGTTTTCCAGCCGGGTCGGGTGGGAGCCGCCGATGATGTTGATGTTGTAGCGCACGGCGAGCGGCTGCATGAATCCGGTGAACCAGTCGGTGTATTCGGCCACCCGCGCCACGCCCTCATCGGGCGGCAGGGGCTTGTCCTCAGCCGAGAGCAGTTCCAGCGTGAACAGTTCGGGAAACACCACGAAATCCGAGCGGTAGTCCGAGGCCACATCGACGAAATAGGCGATCTGCTTTTCGAATTCCTCCGGCCCGGAAATCTGGCGCATCTGCAGCTGCACGGTGGCCACGCGCACATTGTCGATGATCGCCACGGGTTCGTCGTCGCGCGGCGCGGCCTCGGACGGTTCGGCAAACAACGGGTTGCGCCAGACCATATGGGTGGCAAAGCCAAGGGAGTCATGATCGTCGGGGTCATAGTCTTCCAGAATGCCGATCGGCTCGAAGCCCTCGGACATGTGAAACCGGATTGCCTGATCCCGCGCCCGGCGTTCGACCACCGCGTTCACGAAATCCTGCGGGTCGGGATAGGCGCGCCTGCGCCGCGCATAGCCGGCCATCCGCCCGCCGAACACGATCCCGCGCAGGCCGAGAGCTTCGCACAGCGCCTTGCGCGCGGCATAGAGCCGCTGGCCGATCCGCAGCCGGCGGTGGGTGGGGTCGACACTGACCTCCATGCCATAAAGCCAGTCACCCTTGGGGTCGTGGCGCGAGGCCATGCCTTCGCCGGTGATCTCGTCCCAGCTGTGCGGGGCCAGCGCGATGGCTTCGGCAATGCGGAAGGTCGCGCAATGGCCGACGATCTCGCCGTTCAGCTCGGCGACGAACTGCCCCTCGGGAAAATTGTTGATCTGCCCGCGCACCATCCGCTGGCTGTGCCAGGTCCCGGGCGCATAGATCCGCCGGCTGAGCGCAGCAATCTCCGCGACATCGGACAGCCGCGCGGGCCGCACGGTGAGGGACGTGGCCGGGGAGGTCTTTTTCTTTTTGGCCATAAAAATGCAGTTCTGACAGGGGTTTGATGTTGGCCCCGATCATGCCTGTGTGGGAGGGGAACGGAAACAGATCGATTCGAGTGTTTACTTGGCCTTCCCGAACGGCACGTCATCAATCCCTTCGCGTTCTTCCAGCCCGGCCATGCCGCGCATGATTTCGTAGAAGGCGACCGTGTCCTTCTCGGCATAGCCCTTTTCCAGCGCGGCCTGCATCAGCTGGGAATAGACCTGGATCATCAGGGTCGGCGCGCCGAGTTTCTGGCCCATATCCATCATCAGCCGTGAGTCCTTCAGGCTGACCTTCACCTGGCCCTGCTTGGAATAATCGGCATCGATCATCTTGGGGCCCTTATCCGTCATGGTCTTGGAGGCGCAGGCGCCGTCTTTGAGGACTTCGAGCAGGTTGTTGGCCTCCAGTCCTGCTTTCTCGCCCAGCAGCATGCCTTCGGCGAGCGCCAGCCGGTTGCCGGCCAGAATCAGGTTGATGATCAGCTTGGTGCGCGCGCCCGAGCCGGCCGGGCCCATGTAATAGGCCCCCCGCGAGAAGCCCGCGAGATAGTCGCGGCAGGCCTCGAAATCGGCCTGCTCGCCGCCGGCGATGACGACGAGGTCACCGGCCTCGGCCATGGTGCTCGTCCCGCTGACCGCGCTGTCGAGATAGTGGATACCGCGTTCCTTCAGCTCGGCATGGGTGCGCTCGGAATCTTCCGGGCGGGCCGTGGTCGTGTCGCAGATATAGGTGCCTTCGGATGCGCCCTCGGCGATGCCGCCCGGGCCGAAGATGATCTCGCGGGAAATATCGCTGGTCGGCACCGAGACGATGACGCATTTGACATCTTTTGCCGCAGCGGCAGGGGTGTCGGCGGGATGGCCCCCGGCTTCGGCCAGTTGGTCCATGCGGCGCTTGTCCACATCGAAGCCCTGAATCATGAATTGCGCGTTGCGCAGATGCTTGATGAAGGCCTGACCCATCAGGCCCATGCCCACGATACCGATACGTTCCGACATTGTTCCATCCCCCGGAGTGTGTGTTCGTTGTTGGGGTGATCTTACAGGGGGAGGGTGCCCGTGGGCCAGCATTGCGGGCGGGTTGGAAACCCGCCCCCTACAGGGGATCGTGCGGTCTGTGTAGGGGCGGGTTTCCAACCCGCCCGTGTTTGTGTTGCGGAGACGTCGCAAAGGCGTCATTGCGGGACGGGCGTCAGGCCGGCGTGGCAATCCAGTCGCGGTGCCGGTTCTGGATTGCGTCGTTGCTGCGCGCCTCGCAATGACGGGCGGGGCCGCAAAACCCTCTCCTTCCTTCAGGGAGGAGAGGGTGGTGAGCGGAGCGAACCGGGTGAGGTGGGTGGTTGTGTCGGGCATGGATGCGGCCCGGGAAGGACTGGTTGGTCCCCACCTCACCCCGGCCCTCTCCTCCCGGGAGGAGAGGGAGTATTTGCACGAAAACCGTGCTATGCCCCGCGCGTGGCGAAGAGCGAGAAAATATCAAAGACACGCGCAGACCTTGCGCTGGTGGAACGCGGGCTGGCGGACTCGCGTTCGCGCGCCCAGGCGCTGATCCTGGCCGGGCTGGTGTTTTCGGGCGAGCAGCGGGTGGCCGGTGGCGGCCGTTGTCGCCCGGATCAGGGAAACCCCGAGCAGCACGATGGCCACGCCGCCGCAAAAGGCGATCGCGTCGAGGACCACCGGCAGGTTCCGGTGTTCCGACGGCCAGCGTTCGGCCAGGCGCAATGTCGTGCGCCGGGCATAGACCGACATCAGGGCCAGCGCGGAGACCGTGATCGCCGTTCCCACCGACATCGCCAGAACGGCGGCCCAGGCTGCAAACCGCAGCCCCAGGGCGTGGGCCAGCACCAGAACCAGGATCGCCCCGGTGCATGGGCGCAGCCCGACCGAGAAGACGATGGCAGCCAGTTCG
>JAURLR010000217.1 GCA_030831135.1 Alphaproteobacteria bacterium | reverse complement strand
GGCCTTCACCCGCAATCGCCTCGGTCCCCGGCCCGATGATGATATCGACACCGGGCTGCACATCGGGGTTGCCGGCCTTGCCAATACCCACGATACGCCCGTCACGGATGCCGATATCCGCCTTCACGATGCCCCAGTGATCCACGATCAGCGCATTGGTAATAACCGTGTCCACGGCACCATCGGCCCGGCTGACCTGAGACTGTCCCATGCCGTCGCGAATGACCTTGCCGCCACCGAACTTGACCTCTTCCCCATAAATCGTGTGATCCCGCTCGACCTCGATGAAGAGATCGGTATCGGCCAGTCGCACCTTGTCGCCCGTGGTCGGGCCGAACATGGTGGCGTAGCTGGCGCGGTCAATCGAATAAGCCATGGCTCAACCCTCCAGCGCGCCGTTAACGGCGCCGTTGAAGCCGAAGACGTGGCGTTTCCCGGCATAGGCCACAAGCGTGACCTCCCGGCTCTGCCCCGGCTCAAAACGCACGGCTGTCCCGGCCGGAATATCGAGCCGAAACCCGCGCGCGCCATCACGGTCAAAATCGAGCGCCGGATTCACTTCGGAAAAATGATAATGCGAGCCGACCTGAACCGGACGGTCTCCGGTATTGGCGACCACCAGCGTCAAAGTCTCGCGCCCCTCGTTCAAGATGATATCGCCAGAAGCTGTCAGGATCTCACCGGGGATCATCGCACACCTCAACGGATCGGATTGTGAACGGTGACGAGCTTCGTCCCGTCCGGAAAGGTCGCCTCGACCTGAATGTCGTGGATCATCTCGGCGATCCCGTCCATGACCTCCTCGCGTGTAAGCACGCTGGCGCCGTCCCGCATCAGATCGGCCACGCTGCGGCCATCGCGCGCGCCTTCCACGACATAGTCCGAGATCAGCGCAATCGCCTCGGGGTAGTTCAGTTTGACCCCACGCGCGCGACGTTTGCGGGCGACTTCGGCAGCCATGGCGACAAGCAACTTGTCCTTTTCGCGGGGTGTGAGGTTCATTCTCGGCTCATCATCGTTTCAGGCATTACATGTTCCACAAGCGCGGCATGCGGTCGGGATATCCGGCAATCCGGTTCCGGAATCCGCTCCAGAACGCACCATATGCAGTCCGCAGCAGCAAGCTGTCATGTCCGATCCAGCGGACGATCAAAACATCACCGACACAGGTGGCCGCAGCATGGACGCTCTCCCCCGTCACGGCCAGAAGCGCGCGTGCGATCTCCAGACCATCGGCGGCATCATCGCCAACATAGATCATGCTGCCGTAGGCGCATGCCCCATCCAGACCCGCCGGTGCGTGCAGCATCCCGGCAAGATCGGTATCGAGGTGCAGGGCATCGGCCCAGACCAGGCGGCCTTCACGGCGCACCTCCCAGGCATCCCTGACCAGCCCCCGGGTCATGGTCTCCCCCATGGCCGTCCGACCGAAAACGATCATCTCTCCGGCCATCATCCGCGCACCCACCCCAACTTCGACGAGCGTCGCACGCCGCATGCGGGCGTTTTCAAACAGGATTGTCTCCTGCGGCAGCCATTCGAGCCACGCCCCGTCCGATGCGTCGAGTTTGACCTCGATCGTCACATCAGCGCCGAGGGAGCGGTAAATCTTCTCTGCCGCCTGTCCCACAATCCGCGACGCCGTGCCGGAAGCACCGTGTACCGCAATGCCGAGCGTGTCCCCGCCAACCAGGCCACCAGAGGTCGTCACCAGAGCGCCGGTCACCGGCTCCTCCGGTGCCACGTTGGGAAAAAGGATGCGCAAGGGGTCGGATTGGTCGAGATGCGCCAGCCGCGTACAGCCACCGTCATACACAAATCCGATTTCTGCCCGTCCTGTCGCCACGTGTGTCTCCTAGACCGTAAGGTGACGCCGAATCTCGGATTCGGCCATATCCTGGATCGGTCCGGAGAGAACGATTTCACCACGGTCCATCACCGCCACGTCATCGGCGAGGTCACGGGCAAATTCGTAGTACTGCTCCACCAGCAGGATCGCCATGTCACCACGGCTGGCGAGCAGCCGGATGACCCGCTCGATATCCTTGATGATCGAGGGCTGGATACCTTCGGTCGGCTCGTCGAGGACGAGGAGTTGCGGCTTGGTTACCAGCGCACGGCCAATCGCAAGCTGCTGCTGCTGACCACCGGAGAGATCACCCCCGCGACGGCCCAGCATGTCGGCCAGAACGGGGAACAGCTCGAACACCTCGTCGGGAATCTTCGCTTCGCGGCGCGGAAGACAGGCAAAACCCGTCATCAGGTTTTCTTCCACCGAAAGCTGGCCGAACACATCACGGCCCTGCGGGACATAACCGATCCCGCGACGTGCCCGCGCATGGGGCGCCATACGAACGATACTCTCACCATCCCATGTGACCGTGCCGCTGCGGATCGGCACATGACCGGTGAGGCCACGCAACATCGAGGTCTTGCCAACCCCGTTGCGGCCAAGCAGGCAGGTAATCCGGCCACGTTCGGCGGATATGTCCGCACCCCGCAGGATATGGCTGGCACCGTAATAGAGGTTGATGTCTCTGGCTTCGAGCATGCTTCAGCGCCCCAGATAGACTTCGATCACACGCGGATCGTTTTGCACATTGTTCATGGAACCTTCGGCAATGACGCTGCCCTCATGCAGGACAGACACAACGCAATCGAGGTTCCGGACAAACTCCATGTCATGCTCCACAACGACCAGCGAACGCGTCTTGGATATTTCCTCGAGCAGGATAGCCGTCTGTTCGGTTTCCGCATCGCTCATCCCGGCAACCGGTTCGTCGAGCAGCATCAATTCAGGTTCCTGAGCCAGCAGCATCCCGATCTCGAGCCACTGCTTCTGGCCATGGCTGAGGTCACCGGCCAGATCGTCACGACGTTCGGTCAGACGTATGGTTTTCAGGGTCGCGTCGATGCGGTCCTGCTGTTCGCCGCGCAGGCGCGCAAACAGGGTTTCGCGGATACTGCGGTCGGATTTGAGCGAGAGATAGAGGTTCTCGAAGACCGTCAGGCTTTCGAAAACCGTGGGCTTCTGGAATTTTCGGCCAATCCCCAGATTGGCGATCTCGGCTTCATCCAGATGGGTCAGATCCACATCGTTGCCGAACAGCACACGACCGGTATCGGGCCGTGTCTTGCCGGTCACGATATCCATCATCGTCGTCTTCCCCGCCCCGTTGGGTCCGATAATGGCCCGCATTTCGCCCCGGCGAATGATCAGGTTCAGGCTGTTGAGGGCCTTGAACCCGTCAAAGCTCACCGAAACGCCTTCGAGATAAAGGATCGATTCCGCCAGCGCGGCAGGGTTGGTTGGCTCAGGCGTCTGCACGGCGGATCCTCCTGCGAATGGCCTCACGCATTTCGCCCGAACGGATCGAACGATAGACGCCGACCAGTCCTTTCGGCATGACGAGGGTGACAAGAATGAAAAGCGCACCCAGGAAGAACAGCCAGATCTCGGGTGCCGCACCAGTAAAATAGGTGCGCGCGCCGTTCACGGTGAAGGCGCCCACAATGGCTCCGAACAGGGTTCCGCGCCCGCCAACCGCGACCCAGATCGCCATTTCGATGGATTTGGCCGGTGAAAACTCACCGGGGTTGATGATCCCGACCTGTGGCACATAAAGCGCACCGGCAATGCCAGCGAGCATCGCGGACAGGGTGAACACGAACAGCTTGGCATTGGTCACCGAGTATCCCAGGAAACGCACCCGGCTTTCCGCATCTCGTACCGCAATCAGCAACCGGCCGAGCTTGGACGACACCACCGCGCGGCAGATCAGATAGACCAGCACGAGTGCTATGGCAGAGACCACGTAAAGCCCGATCTTGGTCGCGTCCTGTGAAAGATCAAAACCGAGGATGTCCTTGAAGTCGGTCAGGCC
>JAURLR010000216.1 GCA_030831135.1 Alphaproteobacteria bacterium | reverse complement strand
TTCCCGCAGCGTGCCCATCGGCGCCATTGTCGAACAGGTCGAAACCCTAATCGCGAACGGCTATCGCGAGATCGTGCTGTCGGGTGTCGACATCACCTCCTATGGCGCAGACCTGCCCGGTCGCCCGCGACTGGGGCAGATGGTACGACGGTTGCTGGCCAATGTTCCCGACCTCCCGCGCCTGCGCCTGAGCTCGATCGATGTCGCGGAGATCGACGATGATCTTCTCGACCTGATCGCGAATGAACCCCGCCTCATGCCGCATCTCCATCTCAGCCTGCAGGCTGGCGACAACATGATTCTCAAGCGCATGAAACGCCGCCACACCCGTGAGCAGGCGATCACCTTCTGCAACGACGTCCGGCGCTTGCGTCCCGATGCCGTCTTCGGGGCCGACATTATCGCGGGATTCCCGACCGAAACCGATGCCATGTTTGCCAACAGTCTTGCCCTGGTTGCGGAATGCGATCTGCCGCATTTGCATGTCTTCCCCTATTCGCCACGCCCTGAAACACCTGCCGCCCGGATGCCCCAGCTGCCGCGCGACGTGATCAAGGAGCGGGCAGCCCTGTTGCGGGCGGCTGGTGAGACCGCCCTCAACAACTTTCTGGCCGCAGAAATCGGTCAGACACGAGCCGTGCTAGTCGAAAAGCCGGGCCTTGGCCGCAGCGAACAATTCGCCCTGGTCGAGCTTGACGACACCACCCTCGCGCCGGGCACCATCGTCGAAACAAAAATCACCGGGGCATCCGCAGACCGACTGTCAGGCCAGCCGCGCCGGCACGCAGCATGAGCGAGAAAGGTTGGCTTGGCCGGCTTCGCGCCGGTCTTTCGCGCACCTCCTCACGTCTGGCCGAGGACATCGGTGGCGTTTTCAAAGGCCAGAAAATCGACGCAGCCACTCTCGATGAGCTCGAGGATGTGCTGATCATGGCCGATCTGGGCCTCGAAACAGCCAGCCGGTTGCGCAAGCAGCTGGAAGGCAAACGTGTGGACAGCGAGGCAAGTGCCGAAGATGTCCGGCGCGTCCTCGCCGACGCGGTGGCCGAAATTCTCGAACCGGTTGCCCGCCCGATTACCGATCTCGTCAAGCCCGGCACCTTGCAAGTCATTCTGGTTGCCGGCGTCAACGGAACCGGCAAGACAACCACCATCGGCAAACTCGCAGCCCGCTTCAAGGAATCCGGCCATGCCGTGATGCTGGCCGCCGCCGACACGTTTCGCGCTGCCGCCATCGACCAGATCAAGATCTGGGGCGATCGGGTCGGCGTACCCGTGGTGGCGGGCGAGCAGAATGGTGATCCTGCCGCCCTCGCCTTTGACGCCATGCAACAGGCAAAAGCCGGCCATGTAGATGTTCTGCTGATCGACACCGCGGGCCGGCTGCACAACAAGGCCAACCTGATGGCCGAACTGGAGAAGATCGTCCGGGTGATCCGCAAGGTTGATCCCGAGGCACCCCACGAAGTCCTGCTGGTGCTCGATGCCACGACCGGACAGAACGCACATGCACAGGTCGAAACCTTCCGCGATCTGGTCCATGTCAGCGGCTTGATCGTGACCAAGCTGGACGGGACGGCCCGGGGCGGCGTCATCGTGGGCCTGGCCGACCGGTTTGCCCTGCCGATCTATGCCGTGGGTGTCGGCGAGGGCGTCGATGATTTGCGCCCCTTCGAAGCCATAACCTTTGCCAATGGATTGCTGGGACTGGACAATCCCGAATGAGCACCCTGATCGTTCTGGCCGTACTGCTGGCTGCACTCCTGCATGCCGGCTGGAACGCACTGGTCAAAGGCGGGAGTGACCGGTGGATGACATCGGGCATGATCGGTGGATTCGGCGGCATCGGGGCGCTGATCATCGCGCTGGTCGTCCTGCCGGTGCCACAGGCGCATCACTGGCCGTGGCTGATAGGATCGGGGGCCCTGCACGCGCTCTATTTCATCTTTCTCGTCAACGCCTATGCCCATGGTGATCTCGGCAAGGTCTATCCGATTGCCCGCGGCAGCGCGCCCCTGATCATTGTCGCCCTGTCGGCACCGCTGGTCGGTGATATTCCCAATCTCGGCGAACTGGCCGCCGTGCTGATCATCGTGGCCGGGGTCCTCGCACTGAGCCTCGAACCCGCCAAGCTCGCCACCGCCAATTTGCGGACCATCATCCTCGCCCTCCTCACGGGCGCCTGTATCGCCGCCTACTCGCTGTTCGATGCGGTCGGTATTCGCACCGTCGCGCCGGAGATCGAACACGGACTCTTCGTCTATCTGGCCTGGATCATGGTCTTCGCGGCAATCCCGATCATGACCGCGACCTATATCGTACGGCGCGGCCATATCCTGTCGCATCTCCGCACCCATGCACTGACCGGGATCGGCGGTGCAACCATCGCCCTGACCAGCTACGGGCTGGTGCTGTTTGCCTTTGCGAACGCATCGGTTGCCAGTGTCGCAGCCCTGCGCGAGACCGGCGTGGTCTTTGCTGCCCTGATCGGCGTTCTGGTTCTGGGTGAACCGCTGGGCAAACGTCGTATCCCCGCTGCGATTCTGGTTGCCGGTGGGGCCGCGGCCCTGAAATTTGCCGCCTGAGGACTTCCAGACATTCCCTTCCGCATCAACAACCAGTAGGTTCGAGCGATCATGCGTCCATGGCTGAAACTTGCAATCGAGGCGGGTCCACTCGTCGTTTTTTTTCTGGTGAATGGCCGCAAGGGCCTGCCGGAGTTCCGTCACCTGTGGTTGCCCGCCGGGGCCGAACCCATGGTCGGGCAGGCGCTTTTCGAGGCGACGGGCGCCTTCATGATCGCAACGATCATCGCGCTGGTCGCGGGATGGACACTGGAGCGCAAGCTCCCGGTGATGCCGCTGGTGAGCGGCATCTTCGTCCTGCTGTTTGGCGGCCTGACGCTCTATCTGGCTGATGAGACCTTCATCAAGCTGAAACCGACCCTCGTGAACTGCCTGTTCGCAGCGATCCTGTTTGGCGGATTGCTGTTCGGAAAGCCCCTGCTCAAGCCGCTGTTTGGTGCGGCGGTACAGCTGACCGATCACGGGTGGCGGCTCCTGACAATACGCTGGGCGGTGTTCTTCGTTGTTCTGGCCGTCCTGAACGAGATCGTATGGCGGGGCTTCTCGACCGATTTCTGGGTCTCGTTCAAGCTCTTCGGCATCATGCCGCTGACATTCCTGTTTGCGGCCGCCCAGACACCACTTTTCCTGCGCGAACAAATCCCCGACGACCCCGCAACCTCCGCAGACGACAAGGCCTAGCGGAAGTCAGGATCAGCGCCGTCGGGATTCCCGAAGGGTGCGAATGCAAGCTGTTGGCGGGTTTCAAGGTACTGATTCAGCGCCCAGCGGACCGTCGGAAAGGCGATGTCCGACCAAGGCACATCATCCCAGGAAAACAATTCGACCTCCCGACTTTCGATCCCGGCCGAGACATCGGGCGAAGCGAGTTTCGCCCGATAGATCGTCTGTATCTGTGAGATTCGCGTGATGTTGTAGATCGCGAGAAGCCGGTCAATCTCGATGTTTGCGCAGGCCTCCTCAAGGGCTTCGCGGCGCGCGCCGGCCTCGGTGCTCTCGCCCAGTTCGAGATAACCCGCCGGGATCGTCCAGTAGCCATCGCGCGGCGCAATCGCGCGGCGGCACAAAAGCACCTTTTCATCTTCGATGGGTGCGCCGGGATCACGCCATGTCACGACCGCGCCGGTCACGACCTTCGGATTGACATAGTGGATGAATCCGCAGTCCCGGCAAACCATGCGCGGCAACTCATCGCCGTCAGGGACTTGTCGATGAACCGGCCCCTGCGGACCGGGCGATTGTGTATCGGAGCGCTCACTCATGACGCAATTTTCGCGCGTGGCCCGCCAAATTGGAAGGGGCAAGATGCCGACCGTCAGGGCTGTCAGACCTTCAGGTTCAGATAAGTCCCGCGCGGTGCGTTGGGGTCAAGCGACGTCGTTCCCGGCGGCAGATTGACGCGCGGCTCAGCTGCCACACGCTGCTGGCCGGTCGCGCCAACATCCGGGGTTGCCGGACGCGCAGCGGGGGCCGCAGCGGCCGGTTTGGCCGTCTGTATCTGACTGAGAATGGACTGAAGACTTGTGGGGGTACCTGAAACAGCCATGGAACCATCAACAACCTGTGTAAGAGCTGAGCCAAGCTAACGATCAGGCCCTTAACAAACGACTAAAGAACGCGACAAATCCAATATGAAATTTACCAGTTGGCAACCGTCACCACTCATCATCACACGAACCGTCATGAAGTGAAGTCAGTCTGGAGCCAAACTGTGTTTGCAGAACACGAAGACCATCAGGAACTGAACACAGCAGAGTTGCTGCGCCTTGCGCGCAATCGCTCATC
>JAURLR010000215.1 GCA_030831135.1 Alphaproteobacteria bacterium | reverse complement strand
CCACACCCCCAGTGTGATGCGCTACCAGACTGCGCTACGTCCCGACCGATGCGGCGGACTATAGAACCTAATCCAACCGAATTGGAACCTGCTAACGCGCAGAATCGAGAAGTTTTTTGAGGGCTTCGAGTTCGTTCAGAATCGCCTTCAACCCATCACGGTCGGGTCCGGCCGTCTGGGACACCTCCGGCGGCACCGATACAGGCTGTTCTGCGACCGTCGGAGCAACGTCCTGAGCGGTTTCGTCTGGCTTGACCCCGCCTTCGCGCAGCAGTTTTTGTACACCCTTGATGGTATAGCCGTCGTCATAGAGCAAAGCGCGGATGGTGCGGAGCAGGTCGACATCTTCGGGACGATAGTAGCGACGGCCACCGCCACGTTTCATCGGCCGCACCTGACTGAACTTGGTTTCCCAGAACCGCAGAACGTGTTGCGGAACATCAAGGTCGGAAGCCACTTCGCTGATCGTGCGGAAGGCTTCGGCAGACTTGCTACCGCGACGTGAGGAAGGATTTGCGGTGTCGGTCATAAATCAGGTCAGTAAGCCGTCTCGGGTTCTGACGTGGTGTCGCTTGCGTAACCCGACACATCGGAATCGCCATCATTGATGCGCTTCTTGAGGACATGGCTGGGTCGAAACACCAGCACGCGGCGCGGCAAAATCGGAACTTCTTCCCCGGTTTTCGGGTTCCGCCCCATGCGTTGCCCCTTCTGGCGGACCTGGAAACTTCCAAAGGATGAAAGTTTCACCATTTCGCCCCGGACCAGCGCATCGGACATTTCAGCGAGTACGGATTCCACAAGATCGGCGGACTCGTTTCGCGACAGACCGACTTCCTGATAAACGGCTTCGGTCAATTGCGCGCGCGTTATTGTTTCGCCCACACCGGCTCTCCCCATATTTTCCATAGCGGCGGACGGTAGCGTGACAGGATAAACCCGTCAATATCAAAGGATTGCTATACGCCCTTAATGCAAAACTTTGAAATATTCGGACAGTGGAACGCTACCAGCGAAGGATGCCGGAGCCCCAGGTCAGACCGCCGCCCATGGCCTCGATCAGAACCAGATCGCCCTGCTTGATCCGTGCGTCATCCACCGCCACCGAGAGCGCGAGCGGGATCGAAGCCGCCGACGTGTTTGCGTGGACATCAATCGTCACGACGACGCGCTCGGCCCCCACGCCCAGTTTGCGGGCCGTCCCGTCGATGATGCGCTTGTTTGCCTGGTGCGGCACGAACCAGTTCACATCCTCTGCCTTCAGACCGGTGGCCTCCAGCGCTTCGACCACAACGGCAGACATCTTCGAGACCGCATGACGGAAGACCTCCCGGCCCTCCATACGCAGGACACCAACCTCACCGGTCGAGGAGGGCCCGCCATCGACATAGAGCAGATCATGCAGGTTGCCATCGGAATGCAGATGGGTGGAGAGAACACCCCGGTCTTCGGACGTTCCCTCGCCTTCTCCCGCCTTCAGAACCATGGCGCCTGCACCGTCACCGAACAGCACACAGGTGCCGCGATCATTCCAGTCCAGGATGCGCGAGAAGGTTTCCGCACCTATCACAAGCGCGGTATCGACTTGCCCTGTCTTGATGAAGTTGTCGGCCGTGGCAAGCGCAAAGACGAAGCCCGAACAAACCGCCTGTACATCAAACCCCATACTGTCATTCGTGCAGCCCAGCTTGGATTGCACAACCGTTGCCGTCGCAGGAAAGGTTTCATCGGGCGTCGAGGTCGCCACCACGATCAGACCAATGTCATCGGGGGCCATTCCGGCCGCTGCAAGCGCCTGCCGCGCAGCGTGGGTTGCAAGGTCGGAGGTGAATTCACCATCGGCCGCGATATGGCGCTGCGTGATCCCGCTGCGCTCACGAATCCATTCGTCGGACGTATCGATGCGTCCGGCAAGCTCTGCGTTCGTCACGATACGTTCGGGCAGATACCGACCCATGCCGGCCACAACGGAACGACGCATGGTTATGATGCCGCCGCGGCTCGGGGGCGCAGCATGTCCGGGTCCAGACGCTCGATATTGCTCTTCAACAAGGCATTCCCATCATACTTGATCATGTCGATAGCCACACCAATCGCTGTGGCAAAGCCGACGGCATCCGTTCCGCCATGACTTTTAACGCATACGCCGTTGAGTCCCAGAAACACGGCACCATTATATCGCCGCGGATCGCTGCGGCTGCGCAACTTGTCGAAGGATCGCTTTGCAAAGACATAGCCGATCTTGGCCCAGAAAGAGTTTCGGAAGGTTTCACGCACAAAGGCATTGATAAGCTTGGCGGTCCCTTCGGCGGTCTTGAGCGCAACATTGCCGGTAAACCCGTCCGTGACGACCACATCGACCGCACCGGCGGGAATATCATCACCTTCGACAAAACCGACAAATTCGCCCGGCAGGTCCAACTCACGCAAAAGATTGGCGGCGTCTTTCAGCGCATCATTCCCCTTGGTCTCTTCTTCACCCACATTGAGAAGGCCAATGGTCGGATTGGTGATCCCCAGAATGGTCCGCGCGAAGACTTCGCCCATGATCGCAAACTCGACCAGGTTACGTGCATCACAGCGAATATTGGCGCCCAGATCCAGCATCACGGTTTCACCGCGCAGGGTGGGAAAGAACGACGCAATTGCCGGGCGGTCAATGCCTTCCAGCCGACGCAGGATCAGCATTGCCATGGCAAGCAAGGCACCGGTGTTGCCGGCCGACACAATGCCGTCAGCTTCGCCTTTCTTGACGGCTTCGATCGCCTTCCACATCGAGGTTTCATGACCACTCCGCACGATCTGCGAAGGCTTGTCATCAGCCTCAACCTTTTCCGGGGCATGGCGTAATTCGACTAACTCGTCCAGCCCGCGCTGGCGGGCGACGAGTGGCGCTACGTCTTCCTCGTTGCCGTAAAGCAGAAACTTCACATCAGGATTGCGCCGACGCGCAATATTCGCGCCCGCCACGACAATCTGCGGTGCATCGTCTCCGCCCATGGCATCAAGGGCGATTGTGATCTGGTCGCTCAACCGGTCCGCTCCCCCACCGAACACTATGGTCCGGGGTCCGTCATCCAGAGACTAGATCTTCTCTTTGACCTCGATAACCTGGCGACCCTTGTAGTAGCCGGTTTTCATGTCGACATGATGGGGGCGATGAAATTCGCCCGTGGTCTCGTCTTCAACATATGTCGGCTGCTTCAGGGAATCGTGCGAACGGCGCATGCCCCGACGCGATTTCGAGATTTTCTTTTTGGGTACGGCCATAAGTTTTCCCTTTCGCGGGGAAGTAAGAATTTTCTGCGCATGCCGGAAGGCGGCTGCTAGATATCCAAAAATGCACTGCGGAGCAAGCGAATCGCAAGTTTTCTTGTCGAAAACAAGCGCTTGAGAGCTATTTTCCGGAATTCTCCCCTTTATGGCGCAGTTGTTCGAGGACTGCAAAGGGTCCCGACGGTTTTCCCTCAGAATCATCAACCGCCTCAAACGTCACATCCGGAGCTCTTGGATAAGGGTTCAGGGCAAGTGACAGGTTCTGCACCAGAACCTCGCCGACCTCGATTTCGTCCTCGATGATCGCCTCGACAGGGTCTTCATCCTCTGCCTCCTCATCATCGGTGCGCTCGGTATAGCGCTGCATGACCGAAGCCTCGACGCTGTCCTTGACCGGCTCGAGCGTGACCACACAGGCCTGCTCCACATCCGCCGAGAGGTCTCCAAAAATGCTGACATCCCCCGAAAGTTCGCGCAGCACATAAAGCTCGGCTGAGAATGCCGACAACGACAGCAGGTTCAATCGCGCCGCGATGGCCGTACATTCCTCGGGGCTGGCCTCAAAGGTCATGAATTCACGCTGACCGGGCTCAAGATCGACGACCTGAACGCGCCGGACGAATTCACCTGTTTCAAGCTCTTCGGTCATTGGACGGCCGCTTCTGCAGGAGGGCTGACGAACGCAACCGGATCGGGGAAGGATGGCACGCCGGTCATGAACACCTGGTTCTCAGTGCCATCAATTTCACGACGCGCGGCACGAATATAGGCAATCATGCGTGCGACCTCGCTGGCTGCAGGTTCTGCGCTTGCATACATGTTGCGCCGCAGGATATCCGCCATTTCGTCATCACCGGCCGCAAGGCCGCTCTCATAGACCGAAATACGCCCATGCAGATTGCGGGCGAGTTTCTTGATTCGATGGCCGATTCCCATATCGCCCAGACCGGCTTCGCGAAGCGCCACGTCGAAATCGTCGAAAATCATATCGTGCAAGGTCTGGGCAAGCCGCGCGCAATCCTTACTCTCGCGCCGAACGCGGGTCAGGACCAGATAGGCATGCAGACAAACCATCTCATAGCGCCCCAGCATGGTGTCGGGAACCCCCATATCGGCATAGAAGGCCGGCATCCGGGATTGTGCGACAATTGCCTCGTGCAGGCGTGCGGCCTGCCGCTTTCGCTCACGTCGCCGCTGAATTCTTCCTAACATGCGTCAATTTTCCCGTTTGTCCCGCAGCGTCCGGGATGCTGTTGACACAAGGAAAGAGCGAATGTCATCGTCCGCGTCATCTTCCGAGTCTTCACAGCTCCCGACGAGATCCTCGCCGAATGAATTTTTTTGTCCGACATGGCCGTGTCCTGGTCCTTCTTTCCGCCCTTACGGCGTGCGCCCCGGTGATTTCCGCCCGAGGGCAGCAACCTGATCCCGAAGCACTTGCCTCGATAGAACCGGGTATCGCGTCACGACGCGATGTCGAGAACGCACTTGGCACGCCATCAACCCAAGGCGTCTTCCGCGAGAACGTCTGGTACTACATGTCCGAACGCACGGAAAGATCTGCCTTCTTCCGACCGGAACTGATCGAGCGCAAGGTTGTCGCCGTCGTCTTTGATCCAGCCGGCCTCGTCGAGGATATCGTGACTTACACCGAGAATGACAAGCAGGAAGTCGAACTTGTCGCACGGGTCACCCCGACGGCAGGCAACGAGCTTTCAATCATTCAACAGCTCTTCGGCAATGTCGGCCGCTTCGCCAAGCCCTAAACGTAACATCTGAAAAAAGAAAAACCCGGGGCCGCCATGACCCCGGGTTTCTGCAACGCAATTCTTGCGCTGCGTTTAGTGTGCCAGTACCGCGAGCAGCAGAAGCGCCACGATATTGGTGATCTTGATCATCGGGTTGACGGCCGGTCCGGCGGTGTCCTTGTAAGGATCACCCACGGTGTCACCGGTCACGGCAGCATGATGGGCATCCGAGCCCTTGCCACCATGGTTACCGTCTTCGATGTACTTCTTGGCATTGTCCCAGGCACCGCCACCTGCGGTCATGGAGATCGCAACGAACAGGCCCGTGACGATCACGCCGAGAAGCATCGCACCGAGCGACGAGAACGCGGCCGACTTGCCCGCAATCACAAGAATAACCACGTAGAGGATGATCGGTGACAGCACCGGCAACATCGACGGGATGATCATTTCCTTGATCGCAGCCTTCGTCAGCATGTCGACACAGCGGCCATATTCCGGCTTGCCCGTGCCTTCCATGATCCCCGGGATCTCCTTGAACTGACGCCGAACCTCAACGACGACCGAACCAGCCGCACGGCCAACAGCCGTCATGCCCATCGCCCCGAACAGGAACGGCAGCATCCCGCCGACCAGCAGGCCGACAACAACAAACGGGTTGGTCAGGGAGAAGTTGAGTTCAACACCAGCGAAATACGGATGTTCGGAAGCCGCCGAGATGAAGAAGTTCAAATCCGACGTATATGCCGCAAAGAGCACCAGCGCACCAAGACCCGCTGAGCCGATTGCATAGCCCTTGGTCACCGCCTTGGTGGTGTTACCCACCGCGTCGAGTGCATCCGTGGTCTTGCGGACCTCTTCGTCGAGCTCCGCCATCTCTGCGATGCCACCAGCATTGTCCGTGACCGGGCCATATGCGTCGAGCGCAACGACCATACCGGTCAGAGCCAACATGGCCGTCACGGCAATGGCAATGCCAAGCAAACCGGCGAGCATGAACGAAGCAATGATCGCAGCACAGATGATCAGCGCCGGGATCGCGGTGGCTTCCATCGAGATCGCAAGTCCCTGGATCACGTTCGTACCGTGACCCGTGGTCGATGCCTTCGCAATCGAACGCACCGGACGATACTCGGTGCTGGTGTAGTACTCGGTCACCCAGATCAGGAGACCGGTTACGACCAGACCGATGACGGCACAAAGGAACACATCCATGCCGTTGAAGGTGATGTTCGAGAGAACGATCTCTGCATCAAAGCCGATCACCCACTCGGTGACCCCGGCGATCCCGAAGAGGGACAGCACGGCCGAAGCAATGAAGCCCTTGTAGAGCGCACCCATGATGTTCTGACTGGCGCCGAGACGCGTGAAGAACGTGCCAATGATCGATGCGATGATGCAGATGCCACCGATTGCCAGCGGATAGACCATCATCTGGTTCAGCAGCGGGTTGCCAGCAAGGAAGATCGAGATCAGGACCATGGTCGCGACGACCGTCACGGCGTAGGTCTCGAACAGATCCGCAGCCATGCCCGCGCAGTCGCCCACATTGTCACCGACATTGTCAGCGATCACGGCGGGGTTGCGGGGATCATCCTCGGGAATACCGGCTTCGACCTTCCCGACCAGATCGGCACCGACATCTGCACCCTTGGTGAAGATACCGCCACCCAGACGGGCGAAGATCGAAATCAGCGATGCGCCAAAGCCCAGTGCCACGAGCGCGTCGATGATCTCACGACCGCTGGCGTTGCCGTTCTGCTGCATCCAGACCATGAAGCCGAAATATCCGGCCACGGCCAGAAGCGCGAGACCTGCGACCAGCATTCCGGTTACGGCACCCGAGCGGAACGCCACAGACAGGCCTTCAGCCATGCTGCTGCGCGCCGCCTCGGTCGTGCGCACATTGGCACGGACCGAGATGTACATGCCGATGTAACCGGTTGCGCCAGAGAGCACTGCGCCAATGACGAAGCCGAGCGCGACCGTCCAACCCAGCAGGAAGATCAGGATCACGGCGATAACCACACCGACGACCGCGATTGCCCGATACTGGCGGTTCAGATAGGCGGCTGCGCCTTCCTGAATAGCGGCGGAAATTTCCTGCATTCGTTCGGTGCCGGCACTCATTGCGAGAATCGAGCGTGCTGCCCAAATCCCGTAAAGCACAGCCAGACCGCCACATGCGATGGCGAACCAGACGATAGGAGCCATTGTTGTTGTCCTTTGGTTACTATGTTGTGTGGATCACGCAGCCGATCGCAGCGCGCACCCCAAGATCAGGTGCGAATCACCTGACCCCATCAAAAGCGGCGGGAACATGCCAAAAAGGCGGGAACATGGCAACCGGCGTGGTGTTCTTAGGCTGCGGCGGGTTGCCGCCTCACACGCAGCCAGAACACAGCACACACGACGAGAACCAGC
This sequence comes from Alphaproteobacteria bacterium, assembly GCA_030831135.1. GTDB lineage: Bacteria > Pseudomonadota > Alphaproteobacteria > UBA6615 > UBA6615 > JABJAG01. Next base: position 4,098 of record JAURLR010000215.1, on the reverse strand, counting down.
AAGGGCACCGAAACCAGATTCACCGCGACAAAGCCGAATGAATTGTAAACAACGCCCGCCAGCAACGAACAGGTCGCCACGGTGCCGAAGACAAAGAAATCATTGACCCCCTGGACCTTCGCCTTTTCCGCCGGGGTATAGGTGCTCAAAAGCAAGGTGGTGCCAGCGGTAAACATGAAATTCCAGCCAAGCCCGACCAGCGCCATGCCGACCCGCAGGTGCCAAATTGAATCGCCGCTGAAATTCACGCCGAGACAAATCACCGAGATCACGGCACCGGCCAGAATGATGTTCAGGTCGCCATATTTCTTGATCAGATAGCCGGTAAAGAATCCCGGCGCGAACATGCCCAGCACGTGCCACATGATGACATTGTTGATATCGAGTTGCCCGAAGGGATGGGTCGGGTGGAAATGCATGAAGATCGGCGTCGACAGCATCACGAAATTCATCACGCCGTATCCGATCATCGCGCTCAACAGGGCAACGATGAAGGCCGGCTGCAGGGCAATTTCCCGCATCGGGCGCACATGGCCCGTGCGCTCCTGCTCGCTGGGCGGCGGAATGTCGGTGAACCGCAGCAGGACCATCATGATCACCTGCATGGCCAGAATCACGAGATAGACACCGCCATAAATGATCGGGCTGATCATGTCGTAACCCCATGACGACAGGGTTGGTCCCGTGATCGCCGCAAACACACCGCCTGCAAGCACAAGACTGACCGCCTTGCTGCGGAACGCATCGCTTGCCGCGTCAACTGCTGCAAACCGGAATTGCTGGTTGGCCCCCGCCGACATGCCGAACAGTGCAGACCCCGCACAGAACAGAATGAAGCTTTGCACAAAAAGCGCATAGATCATCAACCCTGCACCCGAGCAGCCGATGATCAGAAACACCGTGAACCCGTTGGCGCGTCCGACACGCTTCATGAGCAGCGCGGCGGGGATCGTCGACAAGGTCATGAAGATGAACTGGAACGTGATCGGGACCGTCGCCCAACCGACATTCGGTGCAATCGAAGCACCGATGATCGACGAGACAGAGAACACCAAAACCATCTGGGTCTGGCCCAGTGCCTGACAGAAAGACAGCAGGCCGACATTGCGGGAATCGCGAGACATATTCATGGCCAGACATTCTTCGATGGAAATAAAAAATACAAGCCCATTGTGTGAATATCAGCCTTGCAATTTCCGGTCGGAAAACGTGGTCGCGGAGACTAGGATTCCTTGTCCGAATCCTCTTCTCCAATGTCCTTGCGCAGCACGTTTTCGACAAACAGGTCGACAACGATGTCTTTGCCAAGAGTGCGTTGCGCCACATCACGCAAGCGGTACTTCACGGCATCCAACGGAACTGAAACACCCTTACGGCGGGCCAGAAGCTTGTGGAGCTCCACGATCATGGCATCCCGCAACCGTGAACGCCCGGCATGCACGATCGTACGCTGGTCCCCGTTGGCGATCTCCAGTGTTGCCGCCACCGTATAGAGGCCGATAACGCTATCTTCGCCGAACAGAGTCACAGTAATCGTATCCAGACGGACATAGTGGTGATCGGGAATCCCGCTATTGTCTTCCTTGGGCGGATCCGCCGCGTAAGCTGCCGGCATCAGACCGGCAAACACAAAGGCGATTGTCAGGACAAGACCCCGCAACAGGAACAGAAGATGAGAGCAAAGGCGCTTTGTCATGCTCTAGCCCGGCAGAACGCGAATGTCGCGAACCAGGACATCGTTCACGACACCAGTTCCGAGGATCCGGTTGTTTTCAGCCCGAATACGGTTCTTCAAATAGACCGTCTTGATCGACCCTTCCTCGGCACGCGGGAAAGGACGCGAGGTCAGCGCGCGGACATAGGATTCACGCAGCTTGGGCAAAAGTGCCCAGACACGCTTATCGCCATTATCACGGCGTCCGACTTCGAGGGAGAGGACAACGACAATCTTGTGACGCCCTCCGTCGTTTGTCTCGAACGGCACAAAAAGCGGGGCCAGGTCGATATAGACAAGCTCGTCTGCTTCAACGACTTCGGGCTCCGGATCGGGAACCTCAGCCACTGCGGCATCGTCCTTCGCGAGCACGAATTTGTAGGCCGCGCCACCACCGGCAGCCAGCAGGATCACAAGCATCATCAGAAGAAGCTTCTTCTTGCCCTTCTTGGGCGGCTTTCCAGCATCGGGGTCTTCACCGGCGCGCATCGCGCGGATTGCAGCCTCGCTGTCAGCCCGGCTTTTCTCTTTTGAAATGTCGGTATCCGCCATCACGCACCTCAAGCTGCTCGCCCGACGCATCCAGAACGACGACCGGCGGAACAGCAGTGTCACGAACAGCCATCCGGCCAATTCGGGTGATCGGTACGCCGGTTTCGCGCGCAACCTGTTTCAGTTGATCACGCGCCGTGAGCGGAGCCGTAAAAACGATTTCATAATCGTCACCACCGGCGAGCAGATTAAGGTGCAATGATTGACGGTCTGTTACCGCCCGGCGGGCGGAATCCGACAACGGCACATCTTCCAGATTGATTTCGGCGTTCAGGTTCGAAGCCCGGCAGATATGACCAAGATCGGCCACCAGACCATCGGACACATCAGCGGCAGCCGAGGCGATGCCAACCAGCTTCGGGCCAAGACTGACCCGCGGCTGGGGCCGTCGAAAACGGTCGATCAGAAGACGCCTGTCCTCGGCTCCCTCGACCACAAACCCGGCTGTCTCCAGGGCAAGCCCCAGACACGCATCTCCGATTGTTCCGGTCACGAAAACACCATCGGAATCACGCGCGCCTGACCTTTTTATTGTTTTATTTTCAGGTGTTTGTCCAAATATATTAACGCTTAATGTTAGCGGTCCCGGGGTCTTTGTGGTATCTCCGCCCAACAGGCCCAACCCGAAGGTTTCCTGATCCGCTGCCAACCCGCCGGCAAACCCGCTGAGCCAGTCATCGTCGACATCCGGCGGCAACTGGAGCGTGAGCGTATAGCCAATCGGTACCGCACCTTTTGCCGCAATGTCGGACAGATTCACACGCAGGGCGCGCCGGGAAATCTCGTCCGGCAAGGCCGTTTCGGGAAAATGGACGCCGGCAACAATGGCATCGGCGGATATGACAAATTCGCATCCCTCAGACGGACGCAGGACAGCGGCGTCATCCAGCAACCCCATGGCACCGGGCATGTTGCGCGCGAGCGGCGCAAAATGCCGTGCAATCAGGTCAAACTCGTCAATGGCCTGCGCCATCCCCTGCCGTGTCCTTCTTCGAGACCTCGTCTTCACGCAAGACGCGGGCAATGCGATCGAGAACAGCGTTCACCAGACCCGGCTCGCGACTGTCGAAAAACGCGTCGGTCAGATGAACATACTCGCTGATCACGACCTTTGCCGGGATGTCCGAGCGGGTCTGGAGCTCGAATATCCCTGCCTTCATGATTGCCCGCAACAGGGGCTCAAGGCGTGCCGTGGTGGTGCCGCTATCGAGCGAACCATCAAGCACGGCTTCGATGTTTGACTTCTCCTGCACCACGCCCCGCACCAGGTCTGCAAAGAGCGCCTTGTCCGCCTCGAGGCGAACCCGGGTTTCACCATCATCATCGACGATTTCTGTCCGATGTTCGAGAAACTCCATGATGGTGGAGTCTGCCGAACCGCCACGGATATCAATCTGGTAGAGCGCCTGAACCGCCATCAGGCGGGCCGCGCCACGGGCCGAAGCTGCAGCTTTCCGATTTCCGCCCGAAGGCAATTTGGTATCGGATGTCATTAGCGGGGAAACATTCGGAACTGGCGCTTGAATTCGACCATCCGCAGGCAGGCATTGGCCGCATCCGCGCCCTTGTTTCCACGATCCACCGCCGCGCGTGCCATAGCCTGATCCATGTTCTCTGTTGTCAGAATGCCAAAACCCAGTGCGAGACAATGACGGGTTGCCAGATCCTGCAGGCCACGCGCCGCCTCCCCGCACACATAATCGTAGTGCGTGGTCTCGCCGCGAATGACGCAACCGAGCGCGATATAGCCATCAAAACGCCGCCGACCGCCGCACCGCCGATCAGCGCGGAACCACCAACCACCGTGAACAGCATGGCTGCGCCAGAGCGTT
>JAURLR010000214.1 GCA_030831135.1 Alphaproteobacteria bacterium | reverse complement strand
TTCGCGACCAATTTCGCCTTCTTCCGCGATGCCCCCGATGGCCGGGGCGGGAAACTGCACACCCGGATCGCGACCGCGAATTACTGGCATCGCTACGGGGCGGAGAACGTATCGCTCTGGCTCAGCCTGATCGGCGAGAACGGCGAGACAATCGGCCAGTGGGATCTGGCGCTCCCGGATTCACCCGGCGGCATCACCATCGACAGCAGCCAGGTTTGCGCACGGTTTGGTTTGGAGCAGATCACCGGACAGCTGTTCGTTCATGCGATCGGCGTGAAGGGCCACGACATCGTCAAATACGCCCTCGACACCTATGGCGATGACGACCGCGATCTGTCCTGCACCCATGATGCCAATGCCTGGCCCGCCGATTATTACGGCGGCCTGCCGGCCCCGAAAGACAATGAGCGCGTGGTGCTCTGGATTCAGAACAGCCATCCCTGCCCGATCCCTGCCGGTGTGGTGGGCCTGAACCTGATGGGCAATGACCAGACCGCCTGGCTCGACGAGAACATCCCGCCCTTCGGGACCTATCCGCTGGATGCCGCCGATCTGATGCCCGATGCAGCCTGGCCGGCCCAGATGGAAGTCCATGCGGGCAAGCATTTTGTCCGGCCGCGCTATGAGATTGAGACCCGGACCAACGGCACCATCGACCGCCGCCGCACCGCACATGTGAATGTCGAACGTGTCGATCTGCAGCCCAACCCGAAAATCGCCGAGATCGGCAACCTCATGGGCAAGGGCTTCCTGCTGCCCGCACCTGTTCTGCCGCGCCGGGCGTTCCGGTCGATTGCCCTGCCGACCCCGATGGCGACCACCCAGGAAACCCTTCCCGTCGCCGCGCTGGTCTATGACCGGACCGGTCACGAGATCGCCCGCCATTCCTTCGGTGAATTGCAACGCAGCGACAGTGTGGCGCTTGACCTGGACGAATTGCTGAACGGGTCCGATACCCTCGATGACGAAGCTGGTCACATGGAACTGCTTTACGATTTCGGGGCGGCGACCCGGGGTGTCGATGGCTGGCTGCATGCGCTTTTCCGTTATGAAGCCCGGGCGTCCGGACATGCCGCGGAAACCAGTTTCGGGGCCCATATCTTCAACACGGCCCTGACCTGGCAGGGTGAGCCACAATCCTATTCCGGCGATGCCCCTGGGCTTTCAACCCGGCTTTTCCTGCGCACCGACCCCCGGATGGCGGTAGGCGCGGATGACCACGACACCTTCTGCCAGTTGATCTATCCGGCCTCGACACCCTGGCACGCCAAATCCGAGACCCAGCTGGTGCTGCATGACGGATCGGGCAATGTCGTTGCCGAAACAGATGTCGAAATCGATTGTGGCGGTTCGTTCCATTTCCGCCTGAGCGAATTGTTTGATGCTGACGCGCGCAGCGCGGCGGCAAAATCCGGCGTCGCCGGGAGCGGCTATGTGCTGATCCGTGACACGACCTGTCGCCTGTTCGGCTATCACGGGGTGATCGCGCGCGACGGATCGGCCTTCTCGCTCGACCATATGTTCGGGTTCTGATCGGGTGGCAAAGCACCGCGCCCACAAGTCACGGAAAGCAAGGGCACGCCGACGCCCCCCGGCTGGTAGTTCACCGGGCATGATGCGGCCCGACCCGGCCGCGCACCCCTCCAGTTTCCGGTTGTTTGCCTTCGGCCCCGATGGCGTTCTCGAAGACAATGACATCGCTCAGGCGACACTCGCCAAAGCCCGCCAGGACTATCCGGTGGTCTGGATCGACATGGATGGCCTTGGCAATCTCGGGGCCATTCGCAGTCTGGGCGAGGAGTTCGATCTTCACGGCCTCGCCCTCGAAGACGTGGTCAATGTGCATCAGCGCCCGAAAGCCGAGGATTATGAATCCGCGCTCTTTATCGTTTTGCGCATGCCCACGACCGGAAGCCGCGTCGGGACAGAGCAGATGAGCCTTTTTGTCGGCGACGGGTTTGTCCTGACATTTCAGGAAACACCCGGTGACTGGTTCGAACCCGTCCGCAACCGGATTCGTGACCCGCGCTCCCGCCTGCGCGTCAACGGTCCCGATTTTCTGGCCTATACCCTGATCGACGCGGTCGTCGATGCGTTCTTCCCGATCCTTGAGGATCTCGGCGAACAACTCGAGGACCTCGAACAGGACATCATGGAAGATCCGCGCCACGAGCATGTTCCGCTCATCCACAAGTTCCGGCGCGACATGCTGATGGTGCGCCGGGCCGTCTGGCCGATGCGCGAACTGATCAACGGATTGCTGCGCGACGATCACCCCAGTATCGACGCCAAGACCCAGCTCTTCCTGCGTGACTGCTACGATCACACGGTGCAGCTGATGGACATGGTCGATACAAACCGCGAAATCATTGCGGGCCTGATCGACATGCATCTCTCGGCCGCCAGCAACCGCATGAACGAGATCATGAAGGTGCTGACGATCATCGCTACGATCTTCATGCCCCTGTCATTCATCGCCTCGCTCTACGGCATGAACTTCGATCCCGCCAAATCGTCCTGGAACATGCCCGAACTCGAATGGCATTTCGGGTACCCGATCGTGATCACGGCCATGCTCTCCGTTGCGGGCGCCATGCTGATCTATTTTCGTCGCAAGGGATGGCTCGGCGGGAAACCGCGATCCCGTGCCCACCAGCAGGTCCTAGACCACGAAAACCGCGACCACGCCGACCCGAAAGACCAGTAGCAGGCCCGAAGCACCTGCGCCCCAGGTCACGGGCGCAGGAGGTTCATGTTTGCGTGCCTGCACCGACAGCCCCGAAATTCTGCCCGAGAAGCAAGTCACCCTCCCGGCGTCATGCGCGGACTTGATCCGCGCATCTCCGGCACGCATGGTTGTAACCGGATAGAAGATGCCCGGGTCGAGCCCGGGCATGACGAAGAGACAGCAAACAGGGCCCCACACCATGGAACGCGAATTCAATGTCACCACGCCGGACGGCACCATGCCGTGCTTTGCCGCATGGCCTGACCCGGAGACACATGGGGACGGGCCGCACCCGGTGATCGTCATGTACATGGACGCACCGGGCATCCGGGAGGAGCTTTACAACTTCGCCCGCCGGATCGCCGCACAGGGCTACTACGCAGTCCTGCCGGACCTCTATTACCGGCTCGGCACACACCGCTTCAATCTGGCCCGGCGGACCGAGAAGATGACAGAAATGATCTTCGCGGCCTGGCACAGCCTGTCGAACGCCGATGTGGTCAGCGACACACGCGCGCTGATCGACGCGCTAGGCGATGTGGATGAAGCCTCCGACGGACCCATGGGCTGTGTTGGCTATTGCATGAGCGGGGCCTTCGTAACCGCTGTCGCGGGCAGTTTCCCTGATCGTTTCGCCGCCAATGTCGCGCTTTATGGTGTTTATATCGTCACTGACAAGGACGACTCACCCCACCTGCTCGCCCCGCAGATCGAGGGCGAGATGTATTACGCCTTTGCCGAACACGACCGCTGGGTGCCGATGGGCCTGATCGAGACCCTGCGCGCCACCCTTGATGAGCACGGCGTCACCCATGAGACCGAGGTCTTCCCGACCACCGAACACGGCTTCGCCTTCCCCGAACGGGAGGTCTATCACGAGCCCTACGCCGAGATCGTCTGGAACAAGATGTTCAAGCTTTATGCGCGGGTGCTGGGGTAACGCATAAGCGGCAGAGCGGGCCTCATCCTTCGGCAGGCTCAGGATGAGGCACTCGCAAGCGTCCTCACACGGGGCCTGATGAAGTGCGAGGGCGCCATGCCTCATATTTCGTTGCACGCGCTTGCACTCCCCGCTCCAGCTTGGGACACTCTGCGCCGACGAATCACAGAATTTTGCCTGTCCGGGAGGATTTGCCATGGAAACTCGCGCCGCCGTTGCCCTTGAGGCCGGAAAGCCGCTTTCGATCGAGACCGTTGACCTGGAAGGCCCGCGCGCGGGCGAAGTGCTGGTCGAGATCAAGTCGACGGGCATCTGCCACACCGATGAGTTCACCCTGTCCGGGGCGGACCCAGAAGGGCTGTTTCCCGCGATTCTGGGCCATGAGGGCGCCGGCGTGGTTGTGGATGTGGGCAAGGGTGTGACCTCGGTGAAAAAGGGCGATCACGTCATCCCGCTTTACACGCCCGAATGCCGTGAATGCAATTACTGCACCTCGGGCCGAACCAATCTGTGTCAGGCAATCCGCGAAACCCAGGGCCAGGGCGTCATGCCGGACGGCTCGTCGCGTTTCTCCCTGAACGGCGAGAAGCTGTTCCATTACATGGGCACCTCGACCTTCGCCAATCATACGGTGTTGCCGGAAATCGCTGTTGCCAAGGTGCGCAAGGACGCACCGTTCGAGAAGATCTGCTACATCGGCTGCGGCGTGACCACGGGCATCGGTGCCGTGATCAACACCGCCAAGGTCGAGCCAGGCGACAATGTGGTCGTATTCGGGCTGGGCGGCATCGGCCTGAACGTCATTCAGGGCGCGCGGCTGGTCGGCGCAGACAAGATCGTCGGCGTGGATATCAACCCGGGCCGCCGCGCGATTGCCGAGAAATTCGGAATGACCCATTTCGTCAATCCCAACGAGGTCGAGGGCGACCTTGTGCCCTATCTCGTGGACCTGACCGATGGCGGCGCAGACCATTCCTTCGAATGCATCGGCAATGTGGATCTGATGCGTCAGGCGCTTGAATGCTGTCAAAAGGGCTGGGGCAAATCGACGATCATCGGTGTGGCACCGGCCGGCGCCGAGATCGCCACGCGCCCCTTCCAACTGGTCACCGGCCGCGTCTGGCAGGGCACCGCCTTTGGTGGTGCCAAGGGCCGCACCGACGTGCCCAAGATCGTCGACTGGTACATGGACGGCAAGATCAACATCGACGACCTGATCACCCATGTCCTGCCACTCGAAGAGATCAACGATGCCTTTGACCTGATGCACAAGGGTGAATCGATTCGCAGCGTCGTGACGTTCTAGAGTAGCCCCCATGCGCATCTGTGCGTGCGGCAACCGGAGAGACGCATATGACCGATGACCAGACACGCGAGCACCTGATCGGGCGGCTACCAAGGATGCTTGGTTCCGGCGTCGACTATAACGACGCCATGAAGGTCATCTCCGACATGAAGGACGTCAGCGACTGGTCGCAAGGCTGGGAATCGGCCGGCGCACGCCACGAAGCACGTGGCGACACGGCACTGGCAGCTGGAAACACGATCACCGCCGGTGAGGCCTTTTTCCGGGCCGCGATTTCGTTCCACACCGGTCAGGCGGGTAATGTCGAGGACCCGGCCGAAAAATTGCGGGTCCAGAGCCGCCAGCGCGAGGCCTATCTGAAGGCGATGCCGCATTTGCGTCCGCCAACCGAAAGAATCGAAATTCCGTTCGAGAACATAACCTTCCCCGGCAATCTGCGTCTGCCGGAAGGCGGCAGCGGCCCCTATCCATGTGTGCTGCTCAATGCCGGGGCGGATTCGACCAAGGAAGAGTTTTTCACGTTGGAGAACGAGTTCCTGAAGCGCGGGATCGCCACCTGCGCCTATGACGGCCCGGGTCAGGGCATGACCTGGCAGAAAATGAAACTTCGAGGAGACTTCGAAGCGCCTGTGGGTGCTGTGCTTGATGTGCTGGCGTCACGCGCCGAAATCGATTCCGGACAGCTCGGCATCTGGGGCCGCAGCATGGGCGGCTATGCCGCGCCCCGGGTTGCAGCCCATGACCGGCGCATCAAAGCCGCCATCGCGCTCGGCGGGTATTTCGACCTGCAGGGCTTCTGGGATATCTCGTCTGACGTGCTGCTCGATATCCTGCAGTTCGCTTTCGGCGCGGGAGATCGCGAAGAAGCACGGGCAAAGGCCGGGGATTTTTCACTGGCCGGCATCGCAGACCGGATCGAATGTCCGCTGCTGGTCGTACACAGCGACAGGGACGAAATATGCCCGCTGGCCGAAGCGCAGCGCATGGCAGCGGAAACGCCGAACAGCGAACTGATCGTGTTCGAAGGAGGAAACCATTGTTGCGACAACATGCCTGCAATTGTGCGCCCCCTTATGGCGGACTGGATGGCACGCCAGCTTGGGGCAGCGTAAGCTGCAGGCGTATCGATTTTGGGCAAACATGACAAAAGCTTGTGCCAGCATGCGCTTGCCTCGCCTGTCCCCGCCAACTATCTAATTGGGATAACGAGGCCCGTAGAGGGCCCGCCCGCCAAAGGAAAATCTCATGCCTGAAACACATCACTCCAAGGTCCTGATTCTCGGATCCGGTGCCGCTGGCTGTACCGCTGCGGTCTATGCTGCGCGCGCCAACCTGAAACCTATCATGGTCGAAGGCATGCAGCCCGGTGGACAGCTCACCATCACCACGGATGTCGAGAACTATCCCGGCTTTGCCGAACCCATTCAGGGGCCGTGGCTGATGGAGCAGATGGTCGAACAAGCCAAAAATGTCGGAACCCAGATCTTCAGCGACCTGATCGTGGACGTGGATTTTAGTTCCCGCCCGTTCAAATGCACCGGGGATTCCGGTGACATCTATACTGGCGATACGGTTATCGTCGCGACCGGCGCGTCGGCACGCTGGCTGGGGCTGGAGAGCGAGCAGAAATTCTCGGGCTTCGGTGTGTCGGCCTGCGCGACCTGTGACGGCTTCTTCTATCGCGAGAAGCCTGTTGCCGTGATCGGTGGTGGCAACACCGCCGTCGAGGAAGCGCTGTTCCTGACGAACTTTGCCTCCAAGGTCACGCTGATCCATCGCCGCGATGAGTTGCGTGCGGAAAAGATCATGCAGGATCGCCTGTTCCGTAACGAAAAGATCGAACTGGTCTGGGATACGGTGCTGGACGAAGTGGTCGGCACCCAGAACCCGCCCGGCGTCACGGGCGCAAAGCTCAAGAACATCAAGACCGGCGCGGATTCGGAAATCGAGGTCGACGGTATCTTCATCGCGATCGGGCACGACCCCAACACCAAGGTGTTTCAGGGCAAGCTCGACATGGACGACGAAGGCTATCTGGTCACGGCCCCCGACAGTACGGCCACGAACATCCCCGGCGTTTACGCAGCGGGGGACGTGAAGGACAAGATTTACCGTCAGGCGGTGACGGCAGCGGGCATGGGATGCATGGCCGCACTGGAAGCCGAGAAATTCATTGCCGAGAGTGAAGATGCGGCAACACGTCAGGCGGCTGAATAGCCGTCTGTTCTCCCGCCAATCCGGCGATACAGACTTTTAGGGAGTCCGGCTGCATGGCCATGGACTGGGACAAGCTCAGGATTTTTCACGCCGTCGCAGATGCCGGCAGCTTTACCCGTGCCGGTGAGGCGCTGCATCTGAGTCAGTCAGCGGTCAGCCGGCAGATCAGTTCGCTTGAGGAAAGCCTGAATGTACGCCTGTTCCATCGCCATGCGCGCGGCCTGATCCTGACCGAGCAGGGTGAACTGCTCTACCGCACGGTCCATGACGTGTTTGCCAAACTGACCATGGTCGAGGCCCGGCTTTCGGATTCCCACGAGCAGCCCCAGGGCCCGCTCAAGATTTCGACCACCGTGGGGCTTGGTTCCCTCTGGCTGACGCCACGAATCAGCGAATTCATCGACATGTACCCGGATATCGAGGTGACCCTGATCACCACGGATGCCGAGCTTGATGTTTCGATGCGGGAGGCGGATTGCGCCATCCGCCTGACACCACCGACCCAGGCGGATCTGATCCAGCGCCGCCTGACGCGGGTCCATACCCATGTATTTGCCTCACCCGAATACCTGCAGAACAAGGGTATGCCCGACAAGGTGCGCGACCTCGCCCAGCACAAGCTGATCGTTTATGACGAAGATCAGACCATGGCGGCACCGAATCTCAACTGGCTGCTCAATGCAGTGCGTGACGCCACCAATGAGGAACCGCACAAGGTTCTGACCCTGAACAATCTTTACGGCATCCTGCGCGCGGTCGAGGCCGGGGTCGGCATGGCCGGGCTGCCGGACTTCCTGGCACGTGAGGCCAACAACCTCGTGCGCGTCCTTCCCGAACTCGAAGGACCCGGCAACGATGCATTTTTCGTTTATCCCGAGGAGTTGCGGAACTCCCAGCGTATCGGCGTGTTCCGGGACTTCTTGCTGCGCAAGGTATCAGAGACGCGCTTCTAGGCAGGGATGAACGTATGCGAGGGAAATTGGTTGCATCAGAAGCTATGCAAATAGCGCATACCTGATTAACCATTTCGCGCCCTCCTAATCTGCCGCGCCAGACACTATTTGGATTCTACACACGGTGTTTACGTGCACCGCAGGCCGTCAGCGGGAACCCTCCCATTTCGCTGACAGCCTTCAGGGGCCGCCGAACACGGCCCCGACGTCTCCCAGACGTAAAGCCTCCCTGTTCAACTGGCCGGACCCCTCGGGGTCCGGCTTTTATTTTTTGGGGACCGCTCAAAATGAAAAGGGCGGGTCCAGGACCCGCCCCACAAGAACACCGCTATGGGTTCTTTCTATCGGAAGTAAATCTCGCCCGCATCCTTGGGATACATATGGGCCACGAACTCCTCATAACCGTTATAGAGGCGCGTGGGCACACGGTCATTCTGGCTACCGCCAAGCTGCCATTCACTCGCCTGGCTCCAGCGCGGATGGGACACCGCCGGGTTCACATTTGCCCAGAAACCATATTCCTTGTCCTGGAGTGATTCCCAGAAGGTCTTGGGCTTCTCGTCGGTGAAGGTGAACCGGACAATCGACTTGATCGATTTGAACCCGTATTTCCAAGGCGTAGCCAGACGCAGGGGCGCACCGTTCTGCTTGGGAACGGGCTTGCCATAAAGGCCGGTCACCATGAAGGCCATCTCGTTGGTGGCCTCTTCCATGGTCAGGCCTTCGGTATAGGGCCACGGATACCAGAACTGCCGCAGGCCCGGCATCTGTGCCTTGTCCTCGGCGATCGTTTCCATCTGGATGTATTTTGCGCCAGAGAGCGGTTTTGCCAGCTCCACAAGCTGCTTCATCGCAAAGCCGGACCACGGGACGGTCATGGCCCAGGCTTCGACACAGCGAAAGCGATAAACCCGTTCCTCTAGGGAGACTTGCTTGAGCAGATCATCAATGCCGATCTCGAATTCCTTCTCGACCAGACCGTCGATCTTGATGTTCCACGGTCGGATCTCCAGACGCTGTGCGGCCTTGGATATCTGCTTGTGGGAACCGAATTCATAGAAATTGTTGTAGGTCGTCGCCTCGATCTCCTCGGTCAGCGCCCGGTCAACGGTGTATTTCCCGTTCCGCGGTACGGGATACAGCCCGGCGGAAGGATCACTCTCGGTGGCGAAAGCCATACCAGCGGGAAGCACGCTGGCCGTTGCGGCAATTGCAGGCGCGATGCCCAGCGCCTTCACGATATCCCGCCTGTTGAAGAACACGTCCTCGGGCGTCACGTCTCGTTCCGGCAATTCCCAACCGCGCTTGACCTTTATCAGCATGCTGATCTCCATTCATCGTTGCATGGCCATACGATGGGACCCTGCACACCCGATTACAAGTCACGGGTCGTTGAATGGCCGCGCGGGGAATAACTCTCCCGCTGCGGTGTTACCCCTCGCGATCAGACGGTTTTCGGCACCGTCAGCCGTGCCACGGGCTGATCGCGGATCGGCCAGTGCAGCGCGGCGGCCAGCAGGCCCAGAAGGATCGAGGTGTACCAGACGGCGTTGTAGTCGCCGGTCACATCGTAGTTCAGGCCGCCGAGCCACGAGCCGAGAAATGCCCCGATCTGATGGCTGAAAAAGACGAACCCGAACAGCATGCCGAGATGGCGCGCCCCGAAAATCTTGGCGACCACGCCGCTGGTCAGCGGCACCGTCGAAAGCCACAGCAGCCCGAAGACCCCGGAGAAGATGTAGATCGTGAGTTCGGTCTTCGGCATCAGCATCAGCCACGCGATCAGCGCAGCACGGGCGAGATAGATCAGGCTGAGCAGGTTCTTCTGGCGGAAGCGGTTGCTGAGTACGCCCGCCATATAGGTGCCGATGATGTTTCCGCCGCCAATGGCGAACAGAGCCCAGCCGCCAACAGTCGCGGCCAGCCCGCACCATGCGACGAAGCCCGGCATATGGGTGCCGATGAAGGTCACGTGAAAGCCGCAGACGAAGAACCCGGCCACAAGCAGCAGATAGCCGCGATTCTTGCGCGCTTCGCTGATCGCCTGAATCCAGTTCTGCGGTGCAACCCCGGCCTCGTCCTGTGCCTTGCCCTGGATCAGTGCCCCCAGCGGGATCATCAGGGCCACGATCACGGCTGTCGCCAGCAGCGAGAAATGCCAGCCGTAATCACCGACCACAACCTGTGTCACTTTCGGCAGCAGGAACGGCCCGAGGGCACCAATCGTGCTGACGATCGCCATCGCATAGGTCCGCCGCTCCGGCACGACCATGCGCGCCACCGCGCCGTATACGACGGACATGCCCACGCCGCTCATGCCCAACCCGATGAGAACACCGCCGCTGATCAGCAATTCAGTTGGCGTGACAGCGCTGGCCATACCGATGACGCCCAGCGTGTAACAGAGTGCGCCGCCGACAATGACGCGGCCCGAGCCGTAACGGTCCGCAAGGCCGCCAACGAAAGGCTGGGACGCGCCCCAGAGGAGATTCTGGATCGCCATGGCGAGACCGAAAAGTTCCCGGCTCCAGCCCAGATCAATCGTCATGGGGACGAGGTAGAAGCCGAAGCCCTGACGCACGCCGAGAACAACGGCGAGCAGCGCGGCACCCGCCCCCATTACGATAACCTGCTGGCGGCTTAGAACCTTCGACATGGGAATCCCTCTTCAAAATCGCAGGTGCAGAACACCCGGATTGCATGTTTTAACGGCGTCACAATAAAAGGATTTGTGTGCTGCGTCTCTATAACACGCGACCCGCATGGTGACAGTATGCACATCGTGGACACCACGCCTGCACCCATTCGGAGGAACATCATGGCAAAGACGGTACGCATTCACGAATTCGGTGGTACCGACAAACTCAGGATCGAGTATATCGAAGTCGGCGATCCCGGCCCCGGAGAGGTGCGCCTGCGCCATGAAGCTGCCGCCATGCATTTCGCCGAAACATTGATCCGCGAAGGTCTCTATTTTCTCAAACCCGACCTCCCTTCCGCGCTGGGCCTTGAGGGCGCCGGCATCATCGAAGCGGTCGGCGAAAGTGTCACCGGTTTCGCACCGGGCGATCGGGCCGCATACCGGTTCAATCTCGGTGCCCATTCCGAAGCCCGGCTGATCACAGCCGACCAGTTGCACCACCTGCCCGACAACATCGACGCCAAAACCGCCGTTGCGGCGACCGTGCGCGGCATGACGGCGCAATACCTGATCCGTCAGATCTATCGTCCCGAAGCTGGCGAGACGGTCCTGATCCATGCTGCAGCCGGCGGCATGGGAACACTGCTCGCCCAATGGGCACGACATCTCGGCGCAACGGTGATCGGAACCGTCGGAAGTCCGAAAAAGGCCGCGTTTGCGCGCCAGAACGGCTGCGATCATGTCATCGACTACCGACGCGAGAATTTCGCCGCGCGTGTCATGGAAATCACCGGCGGCCAGGGCGTACCCGTTTGCTACGACGGAGTTGGCGCGCAGGTTTACGAAGGAACCGTCGCGTGTCTGGCACCGTGCGGATTCTACGTGAATTACGGGCACTCCTCGGGCTTCCTGCCGCCGATCGACGCAATGGTGCTGAACCGGAAGTCTCTGCGATTCACCAAGGCCTCTCTGAAGGATTATACGCGCACCCCCGAAGCCACGGCCGCCATGCTCAGTGAAGTCTTCGAATTGCTCGGCAACGGCATTCTCGATCCGCAGATCAGCCGGGAATACAAACTCGACGACATCGCCGAGGCGCACCGCGCGATCGCCTCGCGTGACACCATGGGATCAATCGTTCTGGTGCCCTAATCGCCCAGGAAGCTAGAGTTCCCGCCCGCGCACCTCGTCATTGAGTTTGCGAACCAGCGCCCCGATCCCCGGCAAATGCGGGTGGGCCTCCAGCGCGCCCTGAAACGCGCGCAAAGCAGCCTCGCCATTGCCGCGCAGCAATTCGATCTGCCCCAGGCCGCTCAGCGCCCCGAAATGGCGCGGCTCGAGTTCGAGTGTCCGCGCCACATCCTCCACCGAGAGCGAGAGATCACCGGTCAGGAAATAGACCGTGGCGCGCTTGTTCCAGGCTTCGGCAAAATCCGGGGCTTTTTCGATCAGGCTGGAGAAAATTCCGATCGCCTGATCGTATAATCCGCCATCCATCGCCCGAGTCCCCATCCGCATCATTTGCTGGTATTCGGGGTTCTCATGATGCGTCCAGGCCGCCCAGATCAGGCTTTCTGCCGCACGGATTTCCAGACTTTCATCACTCGATTGCAGAATTTCAAACAGATTGTCGAGCCGCGGATCGGTCTGATCAGCAGACGCAGGCGTCACGCCGAAGGTGAAAGCCAGGATCAGGAGTACG
>JAURLR010000213.1 GCA_030831135.1 Alphaproteobacteria bacterium | reverse complement strand
GCGCGGGGCATGCCGTAATCCATAAAGGAGCCGGCCAGCAGCTGACCGCTCTCACGGTCATAGGTCACATCTTCCAGCAGCGCCTGGCCAACACCCTGCACGACGCCGCCATGGATCTGGGCTTGCGCGAGGAGGGGGTTGATGACCGTGCCGATATCGTCAACCACATTGTAGCGGTCGATCCGGACTTCACCTGTTTCAGTATCGATCTCGACTTCGGCAATATGGCAGCCATTCGGGAAGCTCGGGACCTCAGCGGCAAACGCCCCCACGCCCTGCAGCCCGACGCCAAGTTCTGCACTGGGCAGGTGAACCGGCATGAAGGACATCTGGGCCACCTGGACCAGCGACATTTCCTTGTCGGTGCCAGCGATGACGAACTTGCCTTCTGCAAACTCGATATCGGCGGCATCGGCTTCCATGAAATGGGCGGCGAACTTCTTGCCTTTTTCGATGACGTCTTCCGCAGCGGCCTGCAGGGCGCTGCCGCCAACCATCATGGAGCGAGAGGCATAGGTGCCTCGCCCGATGGCGACCTCATCCGTGTCGGCCTGGGCGAGGCGGATGCTCTCGAAGGGCACACCCAGCCAGTCGGAGACCATCTGCGAGAAGCTCGTCTCATGGCCCTGGCCATGGGACAGCACACCGGAAACCACGGTGACGGTGCCGCTGGGGTCGAACCGGATTTCCATCCGCTCGTTGAAAATGCCGGTATTGTCCACGTAGTAGACAATACCGCGTCCGCGTTTCAGGCCGCTTGATTCCGTCTCTGCCTTACGCGCCTCGTAACCATCCCAATCCGAGAGCGCCTGACATTTTTCGAGTGCGGCGACATATTCGCCGGTGTCGTAACTCCAGCCGGTATGATTGGCGTAGGGCATGTCTTCGGGTTTGACGAGATTGATTTTCCGGATCTCGGCCTTGTCGATCCCCATCTCTTCCGCAGCCAGATCGACAAGCCGCTCCATGATGTAGACCGCCTCGGGGCGGCCTGCACCGCGATAGGGCGCGGTCGGCGATGTGTTTGTGAAGACGGCCTTGTTGATCACATCGACGGCCGGGATGTTGTAGACCGTTGAACCCAGTTTCACAGCGAAGAGGACGGGAATGGCACCCGCACCTTCAATATAGGCACCGACATTGTGCAGGCCCTGCCAGCGCAGGCCGAGAAATTTCCCGTTCGCATCAAGGGCGAGTTCGGCGTCGACGGTCTGGTCGCGCCCGTGGTCATCACCCATCAGGGATTCGCTGCGCGTGGCGATCCATTTCACGGGACGTTCGATGCGCTTGCAGGCCCATGCGACAACGGCTTCCTCGGGATAGACATGGCCCTTCATGCCGAAACCGCCGCCGACATCCTTGGCAACGACGCGGATCATGCTCTCAGGGACCTTGAGATTCTGGGTGGCCAGGCCCTGACGGATGCCGTGCACATTCTGGGTGCTGGTGTAGAAGGTGAGGCGTCCGTTGCTGGTGTCGAAGTCGCCCAGACAGCCGCGTGGTTCCATGGTCACTGCGTCGAGGCGGTTGTTGTGCAAATGGAGCTTGGTGATGTGGTGTGCGTTTGCGAATGCGCTTTCGACTTCATCGCCATTGCCAAGCCGCAGGGTGAAGCTCGTGTTGTTGGCGGCTTCCTCATATACCAGCGGTGCGCCGTCCTTGACGGCGTCTTCAGCCATGACGACGGCGGGAAGGTCAGCGTAGTCGATGTCGATCAGATCGGCAGCATCGCGCGCCTGGGCTTCGCTTTCGGCAATCACCACGGCCACACGCTCACCGACGAATCTTACGCGGTCGATGGCCAGCGGCATGTGGAATGTCCTGTGTCCGGGAGGGCCACCCATGTCTTCGGGCATCACACCGCCGGTTGGGCCCATATCATCGGCGACATATTCGGCACCGGTCAGAACAGCAACGACACCCGGGGCAGCTTCGGCCCGTCCGGTCTCGATCGATTTGATCTCTGCATGTGCGGTGGTGGAATAGACGAAGACGGCATAGGTCTGCCGCGGCATCACAAGATCCGAGACGTATCGACCCCGTCCGGTCAGAAACTTGGGGTCTTCCTTACGCTTGACTGATTGTCCGATACCGAACTGCATGATTCTGCTCCTCCCAAAACAATACGCCTAGACTATCGCCAGTTTGTCAGTAGGGCGAGTCCGCTCCTTCAAGCCAGGCTTGGCCACGCGCGTAAAGCGCTTCGACCTCGGGACCCATGAGGCCCGGCATGTCGCGTTTGACGTCATATCCCACCGCGGTCTGCAAATAGGCCAGATGGCGATAACCTTCGGGGAACTGCATAAGGATTTTCGAATCCAGCTCCAGATGTGCTGCCGGATCGACGGGTTCCATGCGGTCTTTCTCGTAGATCGGCTGGCGCAGGACCAGGCCCCAGCGTCCTTCGCGGCGCTCAAAGAAATCGTAGAAACGTCCGGTGCAGACCACATCGACTTCAACGTCGTGGCAGTTTGCGCGCTGCTCGATCTTCATCTTGGTCTGGGAAATCGCGCGATCGCCGTTCAGGTCTATGGAATTGGCACCGAGGAAATGCACGACCTTGAGGCCGTTCTCCCAGCCTTTCTTGCTGATGGCGATGAACTCGTCTGCCGTGCCTTGTGTCCATGTGGCCTGCATGACGCCGTCATCGTGCCAGACGGTCCGGAACCGGTCCCAGTCGCCGGAATCACGCCAGATGACCCAGTTCTCGACCAGTTCGCGAATGGTGAGTTTGTCTTCCCGTTCCGTGCTCATGCGATTCTCCTTATGGGACGTTGACCCGGTGTCAGGGCTTGCCGCCATTGATCTGCAATATGGTCGCCATATCCTGATAGCCACGCTGGAGTGCCAGTCTGAGGGGGCGAATGCCGTTCCCATCAGGGAGGTTCACATCGGCTCCGGCGGTGACCAGTGCGCGAAGGGTCTCAACATGCCGCGGGCCGCCATCGCCAAGTACGATGGCCTCGATGAGAGCGGTCCAGTTCAGGTTGTTGACATGATCGAGAGGTGCGCCGCTTTCGATCAGGGTGCGTACGACTTCGTCATGGCCGAGATGGGCAGCAGCGATCAGAGCCGTGCCGTCATAGCGGCTCGTGATCTGGGTCGGGTCACCACCGCCCGCGACAGCGATCCGGATCATCTCCGGGTCATCGGCAACCGCAGCAATGGTGATGACGTCATAGCGATCCTTGTCGAGCATATTGATATCGGCCCCGGCTGCGATCAGCGCACGCGCGGCATCGTGATGTCCGAGATGTGCCGCCACCATGAGCGGGGTCCGTCCGCGCGGATCGCGCGTGTTCAAATCGGCGCCTGCGGCAGCGAGCTTCTCGATTTCGCCGATATCCCCCGCAGCGGCCGCCTTGAGAACGCCCTTGTAGGTTTCCATCATCACATGGCTGGGCGGGACCTGCGCGTTGGCCGCGCTGGTGGTGCCGGCTGCGGGGAGCAGGACCAGCGCAAAAACCATGGCGCGTAGCGGGTTCTTCATCATGTCATGCGCTTTCGGGTCAGGAACATCGGAACATTGTACACCAGAAACCCGCCCAGTCCGGCCACCGCGATCAGGATCGCAACCGGCAGGGGGCTCTCGTGGGGCAACATGCCTGCCACCTGTCCGAAACCCGCGCCGATACTCATCTGCAGGAAGGTCATCAATCCCGAGGCTGAGCCTGCCACTTGCGGGTTGACGCTGACCCCGCCGGCCTGCGCGTTGGGCATCGCCAAGCCGTGGCACAATCCCATGACCAGTCCGGGCGCAAAGATCGCCCAGGGCGAGTTGACACCGGCAAGAAAGAGTACCGGGATCGTGATCGCGGACAGCGCCGAGCCGGCGGTACCCAGCCGCAGCATCCGGTCGAGCCCGATCCGCTCGGTGACGCGCGATGTCACAAAAGTGCCGATCAGGAAGCTCACCGTCAGGCACATGAAAAACAACCCGAACGCAAATGGCGTACGGTCGAACACCTCGACCATGAGAAACGGAACGCCGCCGGCCACAACCATGAACATGCCCATGCCGCAGCCGGCATATCCGGCATAGGCGATGAAGGCCGGGGTGCGCAGCAGGACCGGGAAAGCCCGCAGCATCTGTCCGAACAGGTTGACGCCGCTTGTGGGTGCGTGGGTTTCCTTGAGTGCGGGGAGCGATACAACCAGTGCCAGGACGCCCATGCCGCCGGCGAGAATGAAGACATAACGCCAGCCAGCAAATTCCACCAGAAAGCCGCCGATCACCGGTGCCAGCACCGGGGCCAGCACGACGATGGACATGACCTGTCCCAGGACG
>JAURLR010000212.1 GCA_030831135.1 Alphaproteobacteria bacterium | reverse complement strand
TCGATGGGTGCCCCGCTCCGCAACAATGCGCGATTGATCGCCGCCTTTTCCTCGGCGCTCACGCCTTTCACCGGCAGCGCCAACAAGGCCGACCCACCCCCCGACATGAGACATATCAGCGTGTCGTCGGCACCAAGTTCGGACGCCATATCAAGGACACGCCGTGCCGCTTTTTCGCCGGCAGCATCAGGGACCGGATGCGCAGCTTCGACGATCTCGATCCGTTCGCAGACAACACCATGCTGGTAGCGGGTTACGACCAGCCCTTCCAGACGGGACAACCAGCCGCACCGCCGGGCCTCGGCTTCAACGGCCTGTGCCATCGCTGCGGAGGCCTTGCCCGCACCAACCACGACCACGCGCCCGTGCGGGGGGATGTCGGGCAGGTGTGCTGGCACACACAACAACGGGTTAGCGGCCTCCAGGGCGCACGCAAACAGACCGCGCAAAACATCGCGGGGGGAACCCGGTTCGGCGTCCTTCAGTTCAATCTCGACCACGCGCACCCCTTGCGAACACTTTTTAGGCAGATATTATCGGCGGCCTTAGCCTACCAGCGGCAAAACAAGAAACACGAACGCACAAACGCCGTATAGGGGGGACCGGCAGAGTTGGCGCAGGACGCGCATTTGTGCGTGCTGCGGTAGCTGCTTCATGCGCCAGCCATGTCAGACCTCCACCAAACAATAAAAATGTATCAACAACCAAAACAGGAGTGGAATCATGGATGGAGCTGATACGGCTTGGATTCTGACTTCGACGGCGCTTGTTCTCTTTATGACCCTGCCCGGCCTCGCATTGTTCTATGCGGGCCTCGTGCGTTCACAAAATGTGCTGTCGGTCCTCATGAACTGTTTTGCCATTGCGGCAACGGTTTCAATTCTCTGGTTCGTGGTCGCCTATTCGATCGCGTTCGGTGACGGAAATGCCTGGTGGGGCGGGTTGGGCAAGTCCTTCCTCTCCGGCGTGGGTGTCGATACGGCAGCCGGGACAATTCCCGAAAGCCTGTTCTTCATGTTCCAGATGACCTTTGCGATCATCACACCGGCGCTGATCGTGGGCGCCTATCCCGAACGCATTCATTTCTCGTTCGTGATCGCGTTCACCCTGATCTGGGTGCTGCTGGTCTATGCGCCGGTCGTACACTGGGTCTGGGGCGGCGGTTTCCTTGCCCAAATGGGTCTGATCGATTTTGCCGGCGGTGTGGTCGTTCACGTTACGGCGGGTGTTTCCGCGCTCGTCCTGGCCATGATGCTCGGGCCGCGCCGTGGCTTTCCGCATGAGGTTCAGCCCCCGCACAACCCAGGCATGACCATGATGGGTGCCTGCATGCTCTGGGTCGGCTGGTTCGGCTTCAATGCCGGTTCTGCCCTTGCGGCAGACGGTTCGGCCACCATGGCGATGACGGTTACGCATCTTTCGGCTGCTGCTGGCGCGATCGCCTGGTCCGTCATGGAATTGCTCCGCTATCGCAAGGCGAGCCTCGTTGGTGCTGTCACTGGCATGGTCGCCGGTTTGGCAACTATCACGCCGGCTTCAGGCTCTGTGGGTCCGGTCGGGGGCATGTTGCTCGGTCTGGCCGGTGGCGTTGTTTGCTACTCGATGACCCAGCTCATCAAGCAACGTCTGAAGATCGACGATTCTCTCGACGTGTTCGCCGTTCATGGCATTGGTGGCGCGCTTGGTTCGCTGCTGGTGGCCTTCTTCGTGGCGGCCGCTCTGGGCGGACGTGGACTTGCCGACGGCATGACCATGACCAGCCAGCTGGGCGTTCAGGCGTTCGGGATCGTTCTCGTGGCGGTCTGGTCAGGCGTCCTGACTTTCATCATCGTCAAGATCGTGAAACTGTTCTGCAAGTTCCGGGTTGATGAAGAAACGGAAGTCCAGGGCCTCGATCTCGCAATGCATGGTGAACGCGGCTATCACGGCATGTAGTTTCGGCACGCCAAAATTGACTGCGGGGTGGCACCGAACCAACGGTGTCACCCCCAACAGACAGGAAATGACATGAAATTCATTGTCGCAATTATCAAACCGCACAAACTCGACGAAGTGCGCGATGCGCTCGCCAGCGTTGGCATCGAGGGCATGACAGCCAGCGAGGTCAAGGGTTACGGGCGCCAGAAGGGCCAGACGGAGATCTACCGTGGCGCCGAGTATCAGGTGAACTTCGTCCCCAAGGTGAAGATCGAGGTCGCCGTCGATGACAGCGTCGCCGATCAGGTGGTCGAGGCCATCCGGGTTGCCGCCAACACCGACAAGATCGGTGACGGCAAGATCTTCGTGCTTGAACTGGCCAGCGCCGTTCGGGTCCGCACCGGTGAAACGGGTGCTGCCGCCCTCTAAAGGCCCGCTTATGTCCCGGGCACGCCTCGTGGCACGCAAGCTGCAAAGATATCGGCGTGGTCTCTCGTCACCGGTGCAAACCCGCACCTTGTGTCGACGCCACGCCGAATTTGCAGCTTAAAGAGGCGCCGCGATGCTCATTTATTCGCCACCAACCACCCTCTCCGCCGTCCCTGTGATCGACCTCAAGGGCGGCGTCCAGTCCCGTGCCGAGGACCGCACGGCCATTGCGGCCCAAATCCGCGATGCATGCCGCAATATCGGCTTCTTCTATGTCGTGAATCACGGGGTGCCCGAGGCTCTGGTCCAGGCACAGTTCGACTGGACGGCGCGCTTCTTCGACCTGCCCATGGCGGAGAAACAATCTCTCCATATGCGCAATTCGCCCACCACGGCAGGTTACGAACCCATCGCCGAGCAAAAACTCGACAGCCAGGACACGACGAGCGAGGCTGCCCCTCCCGATCTCAAGGAAAGCTATTACTGCGGCATGGATGTTCCCGATGACCATCCCTTCGCACGGCGCCGGGTTCGCGGCATCGGCCACAACCAGTGGCCCGATAGCATCCCTGAATTTCGTGAGCAGATGGTGGCCTATCAAGCCGCCATGCGGGGACTTGGCGATCATCTTCTGTCTCTGATCGCACTGTCGCTTGATCTCGAAGCCGACTGGTTTAACAAGCACCATGACTGGCCAAGCGCAGTCCTGCGTCTCGTGCGATATCCCCCACACCCAGAATCGGCTGCGTTCAACCAACTGGGCGCTGGCGCGCACACGGATTGGGGTGGCATCACGCTGCTGGCTCAGGATGATATTGGCGGACTTGAAGTGCGCAATGCATCGAATGAATGGGTCGCCGCACCACCCATCGCGGGTTCATTCGTGATCAATCTCGGTGACCTGATGGCGCGCTGGACCAACGGTGTCTATCAGTCGAACATGCACCGTGTCCTGAATGCGAAGAGCGATCAGGACCGATATTCGGTTCCTTATTTCTATTCGCCGCGCTTTGATGCCGTGATTGAGCCCGTCCCGACCTGTGTCAGCGACGGTCAGCCTCAGAAATACGAAGTTTGCACAACCGCAGAACACATGGACGAGATGTTCCGGCTGTCCTACGGATACGAAGCGACGTCCTAGCCCCGTCCTCCCGAGACTGGCGGGTCAGACCTCGCCGAGACCGGCCTTGCCTTCGAGCAGCTTGATTGCGGCGGTCAGGTTTTCCTGACCATAACCAGCAGCGATTGTTTCTTCGAACATTGCAAGCATGGCATCGCCGATTGCCATCGGCACGCCAGTTGCCTTGCCGGCATCACAGATGAGCCGGGAATCCTTGACCATTTGCTCGGTCGTGAAGAGAGCGGTGAAATCCCGCGCCTTGAGTGGATCCAGATTGTACTTCACATAAGGGGATGCGGCCGCACTGACGCCGATGACATCGAGCATCTGCTCCCAGTCCAGACCGCCCTTCCGGCCAAGGGTCAGGGCCTCTGCCAGCACTGCGCCGGTGGTTCCGACCAGCAGATTGACCACCAGTTTGAGGTAGCGCGCCTGATCGCTGTCCCCGAGATAGAGATTCTGTGCGCCCATCGCCTCGAACAACGGAACACAGCGGTCATAAGCCTCACGCGGCCCCGACACCATGATCGTCAGGGCTCCGGCTTCGGCAAGCGCGGTACTCCCCGAGACAGGTGCCCGCAGATAATGAATTCCAGCAGCGCGCGCCGCAGCATCCACCTCGGCCGAGGCCTCGGGCGAAACCGTACTCATATCCAGATAGACGCTGCCCGGCTTCATCACGGCAAAAATGCCGTCATCGCCGGTGGTCACCGCACGCAGGACCGCGTCATTGGGAATCATCGAGACCACGATATCGGCCGTCTCTGCCAATGCCCGGTTTGACGTTCCGGCCTGTCCCCCAGCGGCAGTCACTTTGGCGAGGTTGTCAGCAACCGGGTCGAACACGGTCACCGCGCCGCCCGCCGCAATGACATTGCCGCTCATCGGAGCACCCATCTTGCCCGCGCCGATCCAGCCGATATTCATCTTCTCGAGGTTCATCGTATTTCCCTTTTCAAACGCAAACCGGCGCCACCCACAGGGGTAGCGCCGGAATACGGAACGAACTGGTTTGGCTCAAGACGAGCTCATGCTGGCGCGCTCGCTATAGACAGCCTCGGCATCCTTCACGCTCGCATCATCTTTCATGACGAAGTCGAAAAGACCCTCATAAAACGGGCCCTCGAACCCGTATTCCTTGGCACGCGCGGCGTCATCAACCTTCACATACGGGATGACGAGAGACTCTTTCACGCCGAAGACCGCATCGGAATCGAGGTACTGGCTGTCACTGTTGAACATCTCGGTCTGGATGGTCTGATAACCGTCCTTGTAGATGAGATAGTGCAGATGGGCCGGGCGCCAGGAGTGTCGGCCCGTGCCATTCAGGATCAGACCGACAGGACCATCTGTCGGAACGGGATAATCAACCGGCTTGCGCGACAGGAACCAGTAGCGCCCGTCCGCGCCGGTCTTGAACTTCCCGCGATAGGCATAGTCTTCATAGCCCTTCGGTTGCCCGACCTGAGCTTCGTAGAACATGTTCGGCGATGTCTGCCAAAGGTCGAGGATCGCACCTTCAACCGGATTACCTTCACTGTCCGTAACACGACAGCCAGATAAGCCGGTTCGCCTTCATCATCATTCAGCGAGATATCGAAGCCCATCTCCCGGGCCGGAGCGCCTTCACGATAGAACGGCCCCAGAAGGCTGGACTCCGTCGCGCCGGTACGAACACGGTCACCAAGGATTTCCACGAGCGCGGTCATGCCCAGGACATCACCGAGCAGCACACCCTCTTCCCGCTTGTCGTCGGAGATATGCCCGACATTCTGAACAAACCGGGCCGCATAAAGCAGTTCGTCAGGCGTCAGGTTCACTTCACGGATGAAATCATGCGAATGACGAACCAGCGCCTCCATGATCGTTTTCAATCGGGGGTTTGTATCCGCCGCAATCGTGTTCAGGACCGCATCGGTCACATTGTCTTCGGTTAGGTCTCGCATTTTCTCTCCTCGTGATCCGTATCAACCCGCCACATGGCGAAGCGGTCGAATTCATTGCAGCCAGAATGCGCTGAAAAGCGGAATTTCTGCAACCGCACCTGCGGGGTTCGCTGCGCTTGGAATTTCATTGGACTTTGATATCGACATCAACTCCGATGACTGATAAATTCGATATACGAACATATGTTCGATATGCGTACTATAGAATTTGCACTGAACCCGGTCAATGTCTGAACACGCCCCAAACTCTGAATTCGTGCAGTCCCTCGAACGCGGTCTGGCCGTGATTAAGGCCTTTGGCCCTGACCGCCCAGAGATGACCATCAGCGAGGTCGCGGTCGCGACGGGAACCACCCGCGCTACGGCCCGGCGTTTCCTGCTCACCCTTGAACATCTGGGACACGTCCGGAGTGACGGCCGAAAGTTTTCACTGACCCCCCATGTGCTGGGACTTGGCTATGCCTACCTTTCCTCCCTCAACTGGTGGAAGATTGCTCAGGCCGCAATGGAAGATGTGGTGCACGAATTAGAGGAATCCTGTTCGGCATCCGTCCTTGACGGGAAAGACGTGATTTATGTCGCGCGCGTCTCGGCGACCCGAATCATGTCGATCAATCTCAGCATCGGCACACGCCTGCCCGCCCATGTGACGTCACTCGGACGGGTTCTCTTGTCCCACCAGCCACCCGAGATGCTCGATGCCTGCCTGGCGGAGATCGAACCCCGGAAATTCACCGAATGGACCAAGACCGATCCGTTTGAGCTCCGTGAAGCGATCGAAACGGCTCGGATGAAGGGTTACGCACTCGTAGATCAGGAGCTCGAGACCGGGCTGCGATCCCTTGCCGTGCCAATTTACGACCGGAACGGCCGGATCCTTGCGGCCCTGAATGTGGGCACCCATGCCGCCCGCACACGCCTTGATGAAATGACGGGCCGGTTCCTGCCTGTCCTCCACGAAGCTTCGCGGAAAATCACCGCGCAGATACCGGGCTGAGGCCAAGAAAAAACGGCGGCACCAAAGCACCGCCGTTTTTCCAAGCTGTATCTGCAAACGAAATCAGATGATTTCGCATACATCCTCAAAAGCATAACGGAAGAGCCGCGGCCCCTTGATGCCGTCGAGGTGTCCGTAACCGATATTGCAGAGGAAATTTGCCTGAACCGGAGAGTCCTTGAAGAACTCTTCATTCACCTTGGCCACATCAAATCCGCCCATCGCACCGGCATCAAGCCCGACAGCGCGTACCGCCATGATGAAGTACGCACCCTGCAGGGTCGCTTGCTGGAACGAGAAATGCTGCGCGACATCCGCGTTCTCCCTGTGGCGATCTGCCATCTCGGGGCGGATCGGATAGAATTTGGGGAAATCCTCCCAGAAGGTGTTGTCGTAACCGAGGATCGCAACAACCGGTGCCTTCATGGTCTTGTCGACATTGGGGCCGTTGAGCGCGGGCTTGAGCCGCTCCTTGGCTTCATCGGACCGCAGGAAAATAATCCGCTGGGGCTGGGTGTTTGCGCTGGTCGGGCCGTACTTCACCAGATCATAGATCTCGCGAAGCTGTGCATCGGACACATCCTTGTCCTGCCACCAGTTGTGGTTGCGCGCTTCACGAAACAGCAAATCACGCGCATCATCGTCGAGACTGCTGATCCGGCTGCGATAATCTTCAATCCGGGCATGAGCCGCCGCGAGAGCTTCTTCTTCTGACATGAGACCTCCGTGTCGTCGTCTTTTAACCCGTATTCCAGGGACAGGATGCGGGCGTGTGAATGGATTGCGTCCTAAATGTGCGTCGACCCACCAAAAGTCAATTCGCATCAGCAACCGCGTTCGCAGGACGAACCCGAGGACCAACATTGAGCCTGCGCGGGGAATGGACTATTCAGGCCCAATACTGGCAGACCATCCCCGATGCGAAGACATCGGATCACGGAGAAATTGACATGTCCGAAACCAAAGGCGCCCTGTCCGGCGTGACCGTCCTCGACCTCACCCGCGTTCTCGCTGGCCCCTATTGCACCCAGATGCTCGGCGATCTCGGCGCAGACGTGATCAAGATCGAACGCCCGGGCGCCGGTGATGACACCCGCCGGTTTGCCCCTCCCTTCATGACCGGTCCGGACGGCCAGGATACAAGTGAGAGCGCCTATTTCATGAGCGCCAACCGCAACAAGCGTTCCGTGGAAATCGACCTCAGCAGCGAAACCGGACAGGCTATCGTCCGCGAAATCGCGCTGAAAGCCGATGTGCTGGTGGAGAACTTCAAGACCGGCAACCTCGCCCGGTACGGACTGGGCTATGACGATCTGAAGGCAGCCAATCCGAAACTGGTCTATTGCTCGATCACGGGATTCGGGCAGACCGGGCCATATGCGTCACGACCCGGCTATGACTTCCTGATTCAGGGCATGGGCGGAATTATGTCCCTGACAGGCGAAGCTGACGGTGAACCACAGAAGGTCGGTGTGCCGATTGCCGACATAATGTCCGGCATGTTTGCCGCTGTCGCCATCAACGGTGCGCTTCGGCATGCCGCTGTCACCGGAGAAGGCCAGTACATCGATATCGGCATGCTCGACACCCAGGTGGCATGGCTGGTCAACCAGGGGATGAACTTCATCCATTCCGGTGAGGCCGAACGTCTCGGCAATGCCCATCCGAACATTGTTCCCTATCAGGTCTTCGAAACCGCTGACGGGCATATTGTCGTCGCTGTGGGCAACGACACCCAGTTCAAGGTGTTTGCCGGCATCATCGGTGAACCCGACCTGCCGGACAATCCGATCTTTGCCACCAATGCCGCGCGGGTGGGCAATCGCAAGGAGGTGGTTGACCATCTTCAGGCCATCATGAAGCAGAAATCCTCCGCATACTGGCTGGCTGAACTGGAAGCCAACAAGATCGGCTGCGGTCCGATCAACACCCTTGATCAGGTATTTGAGGATCCGCATGTGAAGGCGCGCGAAATGGTGGTGAATGTCCCGCATCCGCTTGCGGGTCCGGATGGCGCAGCGTTGATTGCCAGCCCCCTGAAGCTCTCGGGCACGCCGGTCGAATACCGCTATCACCCGCCACTTCTCGGGCAGCATACCGACGAAGTCCTGCGTCAGGTGCTTGGTTACGACGACGCAAAAATCAGCGAACTGCGCGACGCCGGCGCCATCG
>JAURLR010000020.1 GCA_030831135.1 Alphaproteobacteria bacterium | reverse complement strand
TGACAAGACGCCGCAAGGGCAAACCCGGCCACCTTTGCGCCGAACACCCCACCCAATCGCAATTGGGGCTGAATATGATGAGGGGGACTGGTCCAATAGGGATGACTAATGGATAAGTTGCGTCCTGACGCGCTGTGTCCCCAAACAAGCGGCGATTGCCCGCTTGGAGGAACTCTTTCGACCAACTATGATACAGGCTCTCGGCGGTGCATTCCCGACGACATGATGCGGTGATGCTTTCTTCGCCTCGCATTCCAGCCAAAACAATGCGGATATTTTCTTCGGCCGAGCAGGTTTGCCGCTTCTCGCGGCGGATGTTCTTATCCTATTTTTCTGCAAGCGCTTTGCTGCTTCCGGATATCTCGTTCATCTTCATTCCTTGAAGGTTACGATGAACCAGAAATCCTCCGTTACGCAAAAACGCTAGCATGCCCCATTGGTGCTGACGACAGACAGATCGCATTGAGCCCTTCATTCAAAAGGCTGGACGTGCTGATCGTCGTAATATCAGTGTCAATATATGGTCTGTTTTGCTGAGATTTCCTTGGAAGTTCTGTCGAAATGCGGCGTGTGGGCGGAATGCAGACAGTCGCAGGAAGCTGCGCTTAGGCTTTCAGGGCGAAGGGCTCCTTATCTTGCGGATATGATCCTCAAACAGGCGCATTGGGCCGGGCTGGTCTGCCTGTTTCCAGATCGCAACGGTTTGCAGCTCTTCCTTGATATCCTCGATCGGCACCACGACAAGACCGGGTGGCATGGCAATGGCAGAGTTCTTGGTCAGGACCGTCAGCCCCATGCCGCTGGCGACAAGCCCCAGGATCCCTGCCGTGTTGAAGGCCTGTTGCACAATCCTCGGCTCGAACCCGGCCCGGCGGCACAACGAAAACAGATAGGCATGGAAATGCTGCCACTCGTTGGAGGATCCGTGTACGAAATCCTCGTCGGCCAGGTCGCCGAGCTTGATGCCGCTATGGCGCGCAAGAGCGTGGCCGGCATAGGTGATGCAGACGAAGGGTTCCGATTGTATTGGCACCACCTCATAGCCGCGCTTTTTGACCGGGCCGGTCACAAAACCGATGTCAATCTCGTTCAGTTCCAGACGCCGAAGCTGTTCGACGGTCGGGCTGTGAAAAGGATTGAGCACGATCCCGGGTTCTTTTTCCTGAAAGGCTTTAAGCAGAGATGGAAGTTTCCCGGCGATCGCATTGTCGGTATATCCGATGCGCAAGCTGCCAAGCTGGCCGCGATGGGCCCGCCTGGTCTGGTCTACTGCATGATCGAGTGAGGTGAGAATTCCCCGGCAGTTTTCCAGAAAAACCTGCCCGGCCCTGGTGATCTGCACGTTTCTGTTGTTGCGCTCGAACAGGGTGACGTTGAGGTCCAGTTCGAGGTTTCGGATTGCCCGGCTGAGCGCGGGCTGGGCAATGCCCAGATGTTCGGCGGCGCGCCTGAAATGCAGATATTCCGCGACGGTGACAAAATACCGGATGTGACGAAGGTCAAATGTCATGATGCTTACAAGGTATCAAAGAAGACATAATTGATATTATACACGCAATGAAAGCCGTGCCAACTTTCAAGAATACCCGACTCAGTAAGGAGAGACCCATGAAACACTTCAAACTGAAATCCGTTGCCGCCTCGGTCATGGCGCTGGCACTGTCGACTTCGGCGTCGCTGGCGGCTGACGTCACCATGAACCTTGGCTTCGGCGCGCCCGAAGAATCGCTTTACGGCGGCTTTGCCAAGATTTTCGAACGGCTCGCCGAGGAATATACCGGTGGTTCGGTCGACGTGAAGCTGCGCTGCTGCAACCAAATATCGACCGAAGACGAGGCTTTCAAGGCGATGCAGCTTGGCACGGTCGACGGCTTCTTCATTACCGCCAACAACGTTTCGCCGCACTGGCCGCTGATGGATGTGACCGTGCTGCCTTATATCTTCCAGAACAAGGAACATCTTGACAAGGTTCTCGACGGCCCGGTCGGACAGATGATGAAAGACAAGCTGCAGGCTGACACAAGCGTGCATCTTCTGGCCTTCGGCCCGGCGCTGTATCGCGATTTTTACAACTCGGTGCGGCCCGTCAACACCATGGCCGACATGGCGGGGCTGAAAATTCGCGTGCCCAAGAACGAGGTGATGATCGCCACCTTCGAGGCTTTTGGGGCCAACCCGGTTCCGCTGGCCTGGTCGGAAACGCCGACAGCACTGCAGACCGGGACCGTCGATGGGGCGGACAATGGCACGTCCTTTATCAAGGACATGAAGTTCTATGAGTTCGAGCCGCATCTGGTGATCCTCGAACATTTCGTGGCTTTCGCGCCGCTCTTTGCCTCGGATTCCTTCATGAAACGGCTAAGCGACGAGCAACGCGAACAGATCCTGCGTGCCGCTGCCGATGCCAGCGCCGAGTTTTCGGTGCAGATCGCAACGGCGACCGAGGACGTCCGCAACTGGCTGGCGACCGAAGGCGGCATGGCCCGCACCGATCCTGACCGCGCAGATTTCATCGTCGCCGCCAAGGGCGTACAGCAGAAATTCGCGGCCGAGCGCGGACAGGATTTCGTCGATCTGGTCAACATGATCCAGGCCGCGGCGGAATAATCGACAATCTTGCGCGAAGGGGGGCGGAAACGCTCCCTTTCCTATTCCGGCACATAGTCAGGTGGGACCGATGACGGGTTTGAAATGGCTTGAACGCCATATCGAGGAACTTATCGCGTGCAGCGCGCTGGTGGTTATCGCGGTCAGCGTCTTTTCCCAGGTGATGGCGCGCTATGTGTTCGAGATCGCGCTGCATTGGACCGAAGAGGTTGCCTCTGTCAGCATGGCCTGGGCGGTTTATATGGGCGCGTCACTGTGCGTTCGTGAACGTTTTCACATCCGCATCCTTGTCGCCGTCAAGTCCCTGCCCGAACGTTTCGGGCGCATCGTCATCTTCGTCGCCGATATTGCCTGGGCCTTCTTCTGCCTGTTCATGCTGCGGGTCACGTGGGAGTATCTGGGGGTGATGTGGAAGTTTCCCACCATCAGCCCGAGTCTTGGCATCAACCAGTTCTATCCCCAAACAATCCTGTTCATCGGCTATAGCATGATGCTGATCCGGCTGATGCAGACCTACGTGCAATGGTACCGCGACGGCCGACAGGGCCTGCCGGGCATGCTGGACGAGGAATGGGAAGAGACCACCGGCGACAGGGAACATCAGGTATGAGCCCACTTCTGATCCTGGCGATTGCCTTTATCGTCCTAACCTTGATTGGCACACCGCTTTTCGTTTCGGTTGGCATGACGACGCTGCTCGCGCTCTACCTCATCGATATCCCCTATACGCTTATGGCACAGACCGGCTACTCCAGCCTGACGCCCTTTCCACTGCTTACGATCCCGCTTTTTGTGCTGGCGGGTCGGCTGATGGAGGTGGGGGGCATGGCCACCCGGATGATCGGTATCGCCACCAGCCTGGTCGGCGCCTATCGCGGGTCCATGGGGCTGGTGACGGTCTTTGCCTGTATGTTGTTCGCGGCGTTGTCGGGCTCGGGCCCGGCGACCACGGCGGCGATCGGCTCGGTTACCGTGCCGGCGATGAAACGCGAAGGATATGACGTGCCCTTCGCCGCAGCGATCACCGCCAGCGCCGGGGCGCTTGGCAGCCTTATCCCGCCCTCGAACCTTCTGATCATCTATGGATTGGTGTCCGAAACCTCGATCCCGCGGCTGTTTCTCGCTGGGCTCATTCCGGGTGTTCTGGTTACTCTGCTCTTGATGATTACCACCTATATAGTTGCTCGTCGCCGTGGTTACGGTGGCAATGGCGATCCGTTCACCTGGCGTCCGTTCCTCAAGGCGGCCTGGGACGGCAAATGGTCGATCGGCGCGCCCGTGCTGATCCTGGGCGGCATC
>JAURLR010000211.1 GCA_030831135.1 Alphaproteobacteria bacterium | reverse complement strand
TTGACCTTCCAGTAACTGGAGGGTGTATCTGTGGCCTCATGAGAGGATACAGATCATGAATATCAGTGAAGCCGCCGCGCGCGCAGAGCTGCCGCCCAAGACGATTCGCTACTACGAAGAGATCGGCCTCGTGAAGCCCGCGCGGCGTCGCGCGAACGGCTATCGCGATTATTCCGAACGTGACATTCACACGCTGTGCTTCGTAGCCCGGGCGCGCGGTCTGGGCTTTCCGGTCGAGGAATGCCGTGCGCTGGTGGCACTTTACGGGGACACGACCCGCAAGAGCGGTGATGTGAAGGATATCGCGTTGCGGCGCATCGCAGAGATTGACGGCAAGATCCGGGAACTGGAAAGCATTCGCGCCACCCTCCATGAACTCGCCGTCAAGTGCCACGGCGATGATCGCCCCGATTGCCCGATCCTCAATGAGTTCGCAGATGGGCCGGAGGCCTGATATGGCGACCATGACCGTCAAGGACCCTGTCTGCGGAATGGATGTCGACCCCGAGACAACGCCGCATCACCACGAACATGCCGGGCAGACCTATCACTTCTGCGGCGGCCGCTGCCGTGAGCGATTTGCCGAAAGGCCCGAAGACTGGCTGTCGGGCAAGGCGCAGCAGGAGATTGCCGACAGCGCACCCGCCGGTGTCCAGTACACCTGTCCCATGCATCCCGAGATCGTGCAGGTGGGTCCGGGTGCCTGCCCCAAATGCGGCATGGCGCTGGAGCCGATGACGTTTTCGGCAGAGAAGGAGCCCAATCACGAGCTGATAGATTTCACCCGGCGGTTCTGGGTCGGCAGCATCTTTGCCCTGCCGCTGCTGGTGATGGCGATGGGGGATATCCTGCCGTTTCTCTCCTTCCATGTCTGGCTGGGTGCGGGCTTCGGCTGGGCGCAGCTGGTTCTGGCCACGCCCGTGGTGTTGTGGGGGGGGTGGCCCTTCTTCGTGCGCGGCTGGCAGTCGATCGGCAATCGCAGTCCCAACATGTTCACCCTGATCGCGCTCGGCACGGGTGCGGCCTATCTTTATAGCCTCGCGGCGGTTGTCCTGCCGGGACTGGTGCCCGATGCATTCAAGGGTCCCAACGGTGCCGTTGCGCTGTATTTCGAATCGGCGGGCGTCATCATCGTGCTGGTGCTGCTTGGCCAGATGCTCGAATTGCGGGCGCGTGACCGCACCGGCGATGCGCTTCGTGCGCTTCTCGATCTGTCGCCCGACACGGCGCTCCGGATCGGTGCCGATGGCGAGGCGAAGGAAGTCTCGCTTGAAGAGATTGTCGAAGGCGATCTGCTTCGGGTCCGCCCAGGAGATCGAATCCCGGTAGATGGCATCGTCTCCGACGGGGCAAGCGCCGTTGATGAATCGATGATTACAGGTGAGCCGATGCCGGTCTCGAAATCCGAAGGCGAGACGGTGATCGGCGGCACGGTCAACGGCACGGGAAGTTTCGTCATGCGTGCCGAAAAAGTCGGTGCCGACACCGTGCTGGCGCGTATCGTCGATATGGTCGCGCAGGCCCAGCGGTCCCGTGCGCCGATCCAGCGGCTTGTCGACCGGGTTGCCGAATGGTTCGTCCCTGTTGTGGTGGCTGTTGCCGTTCTGGCCTTCGCGGTCTGGGCGATCTGGGGGCCACCCCCGGCGCTGGCCTTTGCCGTGGTGGCGGCCGTGTCCGTCTTGATCATTGCCTGCCCCTGCGCGCTGGGTCTGGCCACACCCATGTCGGTGATGGTGGCCACAGGACGCGGGGCGAGCGCGGGCGTGCTGATCCGGGATGCGGCCGCGCTGGAAGCTCTGGCGAAAGTCGATCTTCTGATCGTCGACAAAACCGGCACCCTGACGGCGGGCCGGCCCAGCCTGACAGATGTCATTGTGGGGGAAGGATTTGACGAGGATCGGGTGCTGCGGCTGGCGGGTAGTCTGGAGACCGGCAGTGAGCATCCACTGGGCGCTGCAATTCTGGCGGCTGCACGCGATCGGGGCTTGTCAGTCGATGACGTGTCGGGATTTGAGTCCAGAACCGGGAAGGGCGTTATCGGCCAGATCGCGGGTCAGTCAGTGGGGCTTGGAAACGCCGCGCTGATGTCTGAACTCGGCGTGGGTTCCGACCTTATGCACGAACAGGTCGACGAACTGCGCCGTGCAGGTGCCACCGCAGTTTTTGTATCTGTTGATGGCGATCTTGCCGGTGTGCTGGCAGTTTCCGATCCAATCAAGGACACCACCCTCGAAGCGCTCACGGCCCTGCGTGACGAAGGTATCGAGATTGTCATGGTCACCGGTGACAACCGGACGACAGCTCAGGCCGTGGCCGAAAAGCTCGGTATCGATGGTGTGGAAGCCGATGTCCTGCCCGAGGACAAGGAAACCATCGTTCGTCGCTATCAGGAACAGGGACGTCGCGTTGCTATGGCGGGAGACGGGATCAACGATGCGCCCGCGCTGGCGCGTGCCGATGTCGGCATTGCGATGGGAACGGGCACAGATGTGGCCATGGAAAGCTCTGGTATCACCCTGATCAAGGGCGATCTGACCGCGCTGGTCCGCGCACGACATCTTTCGACGGCGACCATGCGCAACATCCGCCAGAACCTGTTCTTCGCATTTGTCTACAACGCCGCAGGTGTGCCGCTGGCCGCGGGTATCCTGTTTCCGTTCCTGGGCATCCTGCTCAACCCGATGATTGCCGCAGCAGCCATGAGCCTGAGCTCGGTCTCGGTAATCGGCAATGCGCTCCGGCTGCGGAATGCCAAGCTGTGAGGGTCAGCCGCTCGCGGATTCGTACAATTTTTTGCAGTCATCACGTAGGTGTTTGAGGGTGTCACTGCTGATCAGATTCCAGATCGTGTCCCCGTCGATACTGTCATATTCGTGGCGCAGCCGGTTTCCGAGGCCTCGAATGGCTGGCCAGGCATGTTGGGGTAAGTCGCGCGGGGCTGTCTCTCCCAGCTTGGCTGCCGCTTCCGCGATTTTCAGAAGTTGCCGCTCGACCGCGTCCTGGGTTTTCTGATCCGCGAAGTAGCGAGCTTCGTCATAGTCTTTCGTATAGGCGAATATCGATTCGCATGCGGAGGCGATGTCGCGATAGCGTTCGGCGGGCCGCTTCGTGGCCATACTCAGAAAACCGATATTTCGTCGGCTGATAGGGAATCCCGGAACCGGCTGTTCAAGCCTTGCCGGGAGACCAGGTCGACGTTCCGGCCAAGTTTTTCCGCGATCATCCCCTCGATGGTGATCAGGTCGAGAATGGTCAGCTTTTTTTCGACATCGAGGTTTGCCACCAGATCGACATCACTGTCGGGGCTCGCATCGTAACGCGCGACGGAACCGAAGAGCGCGAGATGCACGACACCGTGTGCCCGCAACTGGTGTTCCATACTTCGTAATGTGCTGAGAACGAAGTTCCGAAGCTGTTCGGCTTCTTCCTTGCGCCGCATGCCTTCTGCGACGCGCGCGAGTTCGTCAGTCCGGGATTCAGGAACCCACAGGTGGACCTTGCGAAATCCCTTTTCGCGCATACTCTTTTCGTAGTTCCTGGATCTTTCGGCGGCCGTGAGCACAACATATTACCTTGTGAGTTACTCACATATTAAGTCCTGATAACTCATGAAATCAAGGGCAGCCCGGATTTGCCGGGGATACGGCGTTTTGACCGACAATCCCCGTCAGCCCACTCAGGCGTTGCCGCGGTTCTCGCGCCACAGGCCGAGGGTCTGCTGGACCGGGCGGTCGGAGAAGCTGAACAGGACCGCGTCCTCGTTGGCGATGTGCTTCTGGGGCGCCCAGCAGGGCACCACGAAATGGTCCCGCTTGGACCATTCGAAGGTTTCATCGCCGATGATCGACTTGCCCGAACCCTCGACGACACTGAAGACGGTCGCATCCGTGCTCTGATAGGTCGCTGTCTCGAAACCCTTGGGCAGAAGCTGCATGAAGGTGCCCAGCGTCGGCATGGCCGACTTGCCGTTGTCGGGGTTCACATAGCGCAGCTTCAGGCCG
Organism: Alphaproteobacteria bacterium; assembly: GCA_030831135.1. Classification (GTDB taxonomy): domain Bacteria; phylum Pseudomonadota; class Alphaproteobacteria; order UBA6615; family UBA6615; genus JABJAG01. The sequence goes on along the minus strand of JAURLR010000211.1, from coordinate 14,349 downwards.
TGGCACGGATCCCATTCCTCGGCCTTGCGCATGGTTTCCAGCGCTTCGCGGGTACGGCTATAGGGATAGTTGAAGATCGGTGAGTTCGCGGTCTGGGGCTCGTGGTCCACAGGGGCGAGGCCCATGCCGTAGCGCGCAAGGGTGTCGCCGGCGGGCCGCGATGTCGGGTGGGTCGGTTCGGGATAGGGCTCGGCAAAGGTCGTGTCGAGAGTCTCGACCAGCGGCACATCCAGCCCGTCGAGCCAGACCATCGGGGTGTCGGTTTCGTTGCCGTGATCGTGCCAGGTCCAGGACGGGGTGATGACGAAATCACCTTCTTCCATGATGGTCTTTTCACCATCGACGGCCGTGTAGGCGCCTGAGCCTTCCACGATGAAGCGCAGTGCGGCCTGGGTGTGGCGATGGGCCGGCGCGATCTCGCCCGGCATGATCAGCTGCAGGCCCGCAAACAGCGAGGTCGTCACGCGGTAGCGCCCGCGCATCCCCGGGTTCTCGAGGATCAGCACCCGGCGTTCGGCCTGTTCCGCGGTGATCAGATCGGCCGACTTCATCAGCGTGTCGCGGATTTCGTTGTAGTGCCAGATATAGGGCTGACAGGCGCTTTTGGGCGTCTTGCGCGCGAAGGTGTGCAGCACTTCCCACAGGGGCGCGAGATTCTTCGGATCGCAATCATCCCGGTAATAGGGCATCAGGTCGGGGCGGACGTCTGCAACGATGGTCATATTGATTTCTCCAAAGATCGGGCTGCGATCACAGGGCGCAGCACGGATATAGGTTGCATGTTTTATACATCAATGTGCCGCCAGGGGGTATGCCTTGCGGAAGCCCGTTAGGCCAGCAATCGGGGCAGGATCAGCGTGATCGACGGGAACAGGATCAGGATCGCAACCCGCACGATGTCCGAGGCGAAGAAGGGGATGACCCCCTTGAAGGTCTCGATCATGGGAACGTTCTTCGCCATCGAATTGATTATGAAGACGTTCAGCCCGACTCGGACTGCGGCATCCGCTGAGTTTTATCCCGGTCATCGGTGACAAATATGTCTTCGGCGATGTGCCCATCAGTGGCAGTTCCACCACACTGATGAAGACCGCCCACAGCGACACCGACGAACGTCATCCGACCCGGTTCGGGTCCCAGTCCCGGCATATCTCGGACATGTCCGATCCGGATGCCAACTGGTTCACCCTGCTCGGCGGACAGGATGGCTGGCTCAACAGCGCGAATTTCATAGATCAGTTCGATTTCTGGCTGCGTGGCGATTATGTTCAGGTGCCGCTCAGGGTTGAGACGGTGGAGCGCGCGTTCCGACACAAGATGGAGTTGCGGCCCTAGAGACTGCTTTCATCCCGAAAGGTGATGCCCCGGATGCTGAATGCCACGCCCTTGCTGCGCCTCTATGCGCGCCGGCGCCTTCGGAAGCTGGCGCAGATGGACGCGGTCAACGTCCAGCAGCGGCTGCTTCTCGGTCTTGTCGGGCGGGCTGCCCGGACCCGTTTCGGGCGCGACCATGATTTCAGCGATATCCGCAGCGTGACCGGGTTTCAGAAACGGGTTCCCCTGCGCCGCTACGAGGATTTCAACGAGAGGTACTGGAAAAAGGCGTTTCCCGATCTGCGGGGCGTCAGCTGGCCGTCTGCCGTGCCGTTCTTCGCGGTCACATCCGGGACCACGACGGGCCGGACCAAATATATTCCCTGTACTCATGAGATGATCGCGTCCAACACAGCGGCCAGTCTCGATTTGATGTGTCACCATCTCGGCAACCGGCCCGACAGCCGGGTTCTGGGGGGCAAGTCCTTCATGCTGGGGGGCAGTACGGCGTTGGTGCCGGAGGCCAGGGGCATACAAAGTGGTGATCTGTCGGGGATCATGTCGGCGAACCTGCCCTGGTGGTTTCGGGGTCGCGCGTTCCCGCCCCCGGCACTGTTGCAAATCACCGACTGGGAAGAAAAAATGGCCGCTCTGGTCGCGGCGATCGAGGGTGAGGATATTCGCCTGATCGGCGGCACGCCGTCCTGGCTGCTCCTGTTGTTCGACCAGCTTGCGCAGGCCCATGGCGACAGCCGCCCGGAACTCTCCAAATACTTTCCCAGACTTGAACTGCTGATCCATGGCGGGGTCGATTTCAAACCCTACCGCGAACGTTTCGAACGCCTGATATCGGCAACCCCTGCCGAGCTGCGTGAGGTCTATCCGGCAAGCGAGGGCTTTATCGCGGTTGCCGATGCCGGGCCGGAGGATGGCCTGCGCCTGATTCTCGACAATGGCCTGTTCTATGAATTTGTTCCGCTCGATGAACTGGATGCGGATCGTCCCACACGCCACTGGGCGGGCACCGTCCAGACCGGGATCAATTATGCGATTGTCCTGAGCACCTGTGCCGGCCTCTGGTCCTCTGTGGTCGGCGACACGGTGGAGTTTGTCAGTCTCTCACCGCTGCGTGTGAAGATCACAGGCCGTACCAGCTACATGCTGTCGGCTTTCGGGGAGCATCTGATTGCCAGCGAGCTGGAAGCCGCGATACGCGACGGCGCGTCATCCATCGGGGCCGAAATCACGGATTGGTCCGTGGGGGCGGTCCATGCCGATGGGGATGACAACCGCGGCGGCCATCTGTTCATCGTGGAGTTTTCCAACGCGCCGCCCTCCGACGCGCGTGTCACCCATTTCGTGAAAACCGTGGACGCGGCACTTTCCAGGACCAATGAAGATTACGAAGCCCACCGTTCGGGCGGCTTCGGCATGCGTGCGCCCGAAGCCATCGCCGTCCCGCCGGGTACCTTTGCGGCCTGGATGAAGTCGCGCGGCCAGTTGGGCGGCCAGCACAAGGTGCCACGCATCATCAATGATGCGGACTTGTTCGCGGGGTTACGAAGTTTCGTGGCGGAGTACAGCTAGCGCGCCTCGCAATGACGGCGGCGTAGGGGGCTACTTTTTCTGGATACCGTCATGCGCGGACTTGATCCGCGCATCTCGTCTCCTTGGCGCGTGGCTTTGGCAAGATGCCCGGATCAAGTCCGGGCATGACGAAAAACGGAACAGGCTAGTCGTCTTCCAGAAACGCGTTTGTCCAGGCGTCGTAGGCATCGTCGCGCATGAATTTTTTCATGGTGCCGCCCGAGGCCACATTCTCCAGATCATCAGGATGGGTGCCGTTTGCCAGCGCCGTCTGGGCGGTCATGAAGGCCTGCAGTGCCGCTGCGTGAACCTTGTGGCCCTGCAGGCAGATTTTCACACCAAGCGTGGCGAGCCAGTCCCGGTCCATCATCTCGCGTGAGGCGCTGCCGAGAATGATCGGGGCCGTGAGTTCCGCTGCGATGGTTTCCAGGTCTTCCCGGTTCTTCACGCCCACCAGAAAAAGCGCATCCACGCCGGCTGTCTCGTAAGCGGTGGCGCGCCGGATGGCCTCGTCCACACCGGCGATTCCGGCCGCGCTGGTCCGGCCCGCAATCGCCAGATCCGGGTCGGTGCGCGCGTCAAGCGCGGCTTTCATCTTGCCGATCCCTTCCTCCAGTGAGATCAGGCTGGCCTTGCCGCCCGAGCCATAGGGGTTGGGCAGGACGGTATCCTCGATGGACAACGCGGCGACTCCGGCCATCTCCAGTTCCTCGACCGTACGCCGCACATTCAGCGCGTTGCCGTAGCCATGGTCGGCATCCACCAGCAGCGGCAGATCACAGGCCCGGCTGATGCGGCGGGCCTGATCGGCGAATTCCGACAGGGTCAGGACAATCAGATCCGGTGCGGCCAATACGGCCATGGAGGCGACCGAGCCGGCAAAAATCCCGATCTCGAAGCCGGCGTCCTGTGTGACCCTTGCGGTCATCGGGTCGGCGACGGAGCCGGGATGTATGCAGCGGTCCCCGTTCAGGATGGCGCGGAAATTCTTGCGGCGTTCGGAAAAGCGCATGATGTGTTCTTTCGTGGTTCGGACTTAGAGTTTGCGGCGTTTGCGGACGAGGGCACCGGTGTCGGCCAGGGCCTTGATGTCATCCGCGTCATAGCCGTGTTCGGCCAGGATTTCATCGGCATGTGCGCCGAAGGCCGGGGGTGTGGAGCGCAGCTCGCTGGGCGTGCGGCTGAACTTGATCGGTGTGCCCGCGCCTTCGTACCAGTCGAGCTTGGCCGCCATGTTCCGGTGCTGCGTGTGGGGGGCGTTCATGACCTGACCGGTGTCGAGCACCGGGCCGGCCGGAATGCCGGCGGCGAGCAGTTTCATGCAGAGCTCTTCACCGTCGACCGCCGCGAAGGCGGCCAGCAATGCTTCGCGCAGTTCGGCCCGGTTGGCCACCCGTTCGGAGTTGTTGGCAAAACGCGGGTCGTCGATCAGTTCGGGATGGCCGAGTTCGTTGCACAGGCGCGCATAGGCGCGGTTGTTGCCCGCCCCGATGAACACCTCGACGGTCTTTGTCGGGAACTTGTCATAGGGGGCAATGTTGGAATGCTGGTTGCCGGTGATGCCGGGCACCTGCCCGCCCGACAGGTAGTAATTGGGAATATGGGGATGCATCAGCGAGATGGCGCAATCGTAAAGCGTCATGTCGATGAACTGCCCCTTGCCGGAATTCTGCCGTTCGAAGAGCGCCATCAGGATGGCAACGCAGGAATAGAGTCCGGTGCCCATATCGACAGCCGCGATGCCTACCCGGGTGGGCTGCTTGTCGGTCCCACCATTGATGGAGAACCAGCCTGCCATTGCCTGAATGATGGCGTCGTAGCCGGGGAACCCGCCCAGCGGACCATCCGCGCCATAACCCGACACGCGGCAATGGATCAGGCGCGGGAACTTGTGAGACAGCGTGTCCTTGTAACCGATGCCCCATTTTTCCAGCGTCCCGGTCTTGTAGTTGTCGATCAGGACATCGGCGTCTTCGAGCAGGCGCATGAAGACCGCCTGCCCCTCGGGCTTGGACAGGTCGAGCCCGATGGATCGCTTGTTCCGGTTCAGGCCGACGAAATAGGAGGCATCGCCCTCATGGAAGGGTGGCCCCCAGTCGCGGACCTCGTCCCCCTGGGGCGGTTCGACCTTGATCACATGGGCGCCGTGATCGGCCAGGATCTGGGTGCAGTAGGGACCGCCCAGGACCCGGGCCAGATCCACGACCTTGAGGCCGGCAAGTGCACCGAACGGTGATGTGTTGGAGGACATATCAAACTGCCTGCGGTAGGATTTTTGTCAGTGTGTCGGAAACGAATTGGGGGGCGTACCAGGTGCCATACGTTTTTGCAGTGCTGATGCTAGTTTTCCTGACCGTATCCGTCCATGGTCAGAGTCCCGAAGACCTCGAATATATTGAGGTTCTCGAAGGTGCGTGTGTCTTCGGCGACGATGATGCGTGTGACGAACTTGATGAACTCGAAGCGCAGTTTTTCTCCCCCGGCAGTCTGTCATCCGATGGCCGAACAGCCAGTCTGATGGTTTGTAATCGCACACCCGACAAAGTCTATGTTGCAATTGCCAACGATGTTGGCCCCGCCGATGGGGATGAGTTCCGTTCGCGGGGCTGGTGGACCTTGGAATCCGGTGTATGTGATGGCTTCTGGTCTTGGCGGGCGGGTAATGTGGACGACGTACCGTTGTTCTTTCTCGTCTACGCCGAGAGCGACAGTGGGACGACGTGGAGCGGAGACGATGCCTATCTGTGTGCGCCGGACAGCAAGTTCGATATCACGGGCAACCACGATTTTGACTGCGAGAAGCGAGGCTATTTCGACATCGACATATTCGAGGGTGACCGCTTGAGGAGGGGTTATACGGTCGATTTGACGCTTTAAGTTTCACCGATAAAAGTGGCGAGGATATTTCTTCGCTATGGATCGAGAGAATTCAGATGAATCCACCCGTGAATCCAGACGCGCTCGAAGTTGGGTTTGATATCCCGGCGCGGCCCGGCATGGATGAGGCCGACATCCAGACGCCCTGTCTGGTGCTTGATCTCGACGCGCTGGAACGCAACATCCGCAAGATGGGCGACTATGCCGAGGCGCACGGGATGGATTTGCGCGTGCACGGCAAGATGCATAAATCAGTCGATATCGCGAAACTGCAGGAACGCATCGGTGGTGCGGTTGGGGTCTGCTGCCAGAAAGCCTCGGAAGCCGAAGTGTTCGTGCGCGGCGGTATCCGGGATGTGCTGGTGTCCAATCAGGTCTGTGATCTGGTGAAAATCGACCGCCTCGCCCGACTGCCAAAGCGGGGCGCGCGGGTCATTGTCTGTGTCGACGACGCCAACAATGTCTCCGATTTGGCCGCCGCCGCCCGCAAGCACGGCACGCAGCTCGAAGTTCTTGTCGAGATCGATTGCGGGCAGGGCCGCTGCGGCGTGGCGACGCCCGCAGAGGTGATCGCTCTTGCAAAGGCGATCGATGCCGCCGAAGGGCTGAAATACAGCGGTATTCAGGCCTATCTGGGTTCAGCACAGCATCTCGACAGCTACGCGGCGCGCGAAGAAAAACTCGATGCCGCCATCGCACAGGTCAAGCAGATCGTGAGCGGCCTGACCGCGGCCGGGCTGGAACCCGAAATCGTGACCGGCGGCGGCACGGGCTCCTATCATTTCGAGAGCAATTCCGGCGTCTACACTGAGCTTCAATGCGGCTCCTATGCCTTCATGGATGCCGATTACGGCCGGATCAAGGACAAGGACGGCAAGCGGATCGACGTGAATGAATGGGAATACGCCTTCTTCATTCTCACCCAGGTCATGAGCCATGTGAAAGCCGACCGGGCCGTCGTCGACGCCGGCCTGAAAGTCCAGTCCGTCGATAGCGGGCTGCCGGTTGTCCATGGTCGCGATGATGTCGCGTATATCAGCTGTTCCGATGAGCACGGCGTGATCACCGATCCGAATGGCGCCCTGAAAGTCGGTGACAAATTGCGGCTGGTCCCCGGCCATTGCGACCCGACCGCGAATATCCATGACTGGTATGTCGGGGTCCGGAACGGGAAGGTCGAAACCCTGTGGCCCGTTTCAGCGCGCGGCAAGGCTTACTGAAGCTCGGGCACCCCGTTGGGGTAAGCCGTCAGCCTCAGGCCGCGTTGGCCGCACCGAAAATCTTTGCCGCGAAACCCGGGTAGCGTTCGGCGACGGCGTCGGCGACGTCTCCGCGTAGCAGCGCCAAGGTGTCAGCATCGGGTGCTGGCGTTTCGGGCACATGATCGGGCGTGTCGTAGTCGAAGCCGGTGTGTTCGCGGATTTCGTCCACAGTGTGACCGGGATGCACGCTTTGCAGGCAGAACCTTTTGGCTGTGTCGTCGAAATCGAAAACGCAGCGCCCGGTCACCAGTGCGTGCGGCCCGCCCTTGCGATAGGTACTCTCTTCGCTCACGCCCGGCGCGCTGATGAAATCGACCTTGGGGACGAGCACCCGCGCAGTGTGTTCCTCACGGAACAGGATCACCCGGGGCACCAGAAAATACAGATAGGCCGAGCCGAAAGAGCCGGGGAAACGGACCTTGGTGTCGGGATAGTCACCGATGCCGACGAGATTGATGTTCGCCTGCCCGTCGATCTGCCCGCCGCCCAGGAAGAACGCATCGATCCGGCCCTGGGAGGCGCAATCGAACAATTCGCGGCCACCATCGGTAAAGGGGCTGTTGGTTTCGCTGCCCAGCATGGACACGCGCAAGGCGCCGCCCCAACGCGCACGCGCGAGAAGCGCGGCGGTGCCCGGGATCGGGGATTGCGCGCCGACAGCGACATGGCGCAACCCGGCCAGCATGTCCGCGACCGTGGCGATCAGCAGTTCTTCGGGAAGAAAGTCCGCGTTCATTCTGCAGCCTTGTGGGCATGGGGGGCATGGACGAATTCGTCGAGATAGCTGGCAAAGCCCTCTTCGGTGCGCGCACGTTCCAGATAGTCGCGCAAATGGGCTTCGTCGCCGCCATAGCGTCCGAACAGGCCGACGGGCCAGGCGCCGTTCCTGGCTTCGGCGACGGCGCTGACATACAGCCCGGGGATGGTGCCCGATGCGAGTTTTTCATCGGCAAGTAGATCGCCGTCGTAGATTTCGTCTGCCGTCACCAGCGTCTCGCGGGAGGCATGGGCCATCAGCATCATCTCGCGCCGCACGCCGATCCAGACATTGCCGTGGCGGTCGGCCAGCGGAGCGTGGATCAGGGTAACATCCGGGCGGATCGCCTTCACCATGACGATGGGGCCGTCTTCTTCACCGAACGGGTCCGTGCCGGTGGTCCAGTCGTCGCGGTGCTTGAGCAGGTCCGATCCGACGATACCGCGCACGGGCATGAAAGGGATGCCTTTCTCGGCGGCTTGCAGTCCGGAGTGAATGGCCGGGCAGGTGCCGTCGATCATGTGCAGGGTTCCCGCCTTGATGGCCGCGGTGAAGCGCGGGGCGGGGCCGTATTCCTCGAGGGTGACGGCGGCGGTCTCAAGGGTTGCAACACAGCCCGCCCCGATCAGCATGTCGCCCTGAAAACCGACCGAAGGCACGCCGACCACATGGAGGCCGCGCACGCCGCGCGCAATCAGCGCGCGTATGGTGGCCATGGAACAGCCGGAATAGTCGGGCGCGAGCGCCAGCTTTGCACCATCGGGGATGCGGGCTGCCAGATCTTCGACGGTTGTGAGAATGTCGCTCAAGGTTTCCTGCCGGCGTCGTTTCGCGGATCATCCGATGTTAGATTGGTTGGCGGCAGGAATAAAGGAGACGCACTCTCATGGAATTCTCTCTTCCCGAAGATATCGTGGCGCTTGCGGACTCCGTCGAACGGTTTGCCAAAACCGAAATTCTTCCCGCGATGGGCGCGTTTGAGGAGGCTGGTGCCTTTCCGCATCCCCTTATCAGGAAAATGGGTGACGCCGGGTTCTTCGGGGCAGCCTTTCCCGAGAGCCTTGGTGGCAGTGATGCCGGATTCATGGCGGTCTCGGCCATTTCCGAAACGATCTCCCGGCTGGCCCCGGAATTCGGCTACGCGATGAACATGCAGGCGATGACCTGTCCCTTCACGATCTTCAACTGGGGCCGCGACGATCAGGTGGCACGCTTCGTCCCTGATCTGATCACGGGCCGGAAGATCGGCATGTTTGCGCTGTCGGAACCCGGCGGTGGATCGGATGCGGCAGGGTCGATGAAAACCACGGCGGTGCGCGATGGCGACGTCTACCGCCTTAACGGCTCGAAGCAGTGGATCACCTTTGCGAATGCGGCCGATACGGGGATCCTGTTTGCTAAGACCGACCCGGCGGCGGGCCATCGGGGGGTGAGCGCGTTCATCGTCGAACCGAAAATCTATCCCGGCTTTACGGCGAACCCGATCCCGATGACCGGATTGTCGAACGCGCTGTGTTCCAACGCAGTCTTTCTCGATGATTTTGAAGTCCCCGTCGCAAACCGGCTTGGTGAAGAGGGGGAAGGCTTCAAGATCGCCATGAACGCGCTGGAATACGGGCGGCTGACGGTTTCGTCCCGCTCGGTCGGGCTGGCCCAGGCCTGTCTCGATCACGCTGTTGCCTATGCCAATGACCGCGTCGTCGGCGGCAGGCCGATCGGTGAATACCAGATGGTGCAGCACCTGATCGCCGATATGACGGTCAATGTTGCCGCCGCGCGGTTGCTGGTGCAGCGCATGGCCTGGTTGATGGATCGGGGCGAAGCTTCGAACCGGGCGGCCTCGCTGGCCAAATATGCTTCGGTGAATGCCGCCAAACACGCTGCGAGTTCAGCGGCTGAGATCTTTGCCGGATATGCGCTGGCCGATGAATACCCGATCAAGAAGATCACCGCATACGTCAATATGCTGGCCGTCGGAGAGGGCACCCCGAACGTCCAGCGGATTCTGATTGCCGAGGATACGCTGGGGATGAAAGATGCCGATCGGCACCCGGTTCGCAATCGCCTTCGGGCCCCGGATGTGGAATAATCAGGGTAACCAAACGCACGCAGATGCGGACTTGTTCCTTGTGGAGACAAACGATGACCGATCAGGCAACCAATCCCGACTCCAGCGTCCTGGGACGCCCCAACAGTTACATCGGCAAGGTCGTGCCGCGCCCCAATGTACGCAAGCTCGTGCGCGGCAAGGGACAGTTCGTTGATGATCTGAAACTGCCGCGGATGGTGCATGCGGTTTTCCTGCGTTCGCCCCATGCCAGCGCGATGATCAAGAGCATTGATACCGGCGCAGCAAAGGCGATGCCCGGCGTCGTGCGGATCGTCACGGGCAAGGAGATGGCCGAATATTGCGACCCCTGGGTCGGGGTTTTGACCCATTTCAAGGGGCTGAAGTCTGCCCCCCAGCACGCCATCGCCGTCAATCAGGTGGCCTGGCAGGGTGAGGCGGTGGCCGCCGTTGTCGCCCATAGTCGCGCGGAAGCTGAAGATGCTGCCGCGATGATCGAAGTGGAATATGACGTCCTGCCCGCCGTGACCGACGAAGAAACCGCCGGTGACCCGGGGACCCATGTGATTCACCCGGAACTGGGCGACAATATCGCGTTCGAGAACGGTGTCGAAGCCGGTGACGTGGATGCTGCCTTCGCTGCCGCGCATTACATCGCGCAAGAGACCTACCATTTCGACCGCCACACGGGCGTGACGCTGGAACCGCGCGTGATCCTCGCCGATTACGACGAGGCCGACGAAAAACTGACCGTGCACATGTCGAATCAGGCGCCGCACATGATGCAGCACATCTTCGCCAAGCATCTGCACGTGCCCGAAGGTGATGTGCGCGTGATCTGCAAGGATGTCGGCGGGTCCTTCGGGATCAAGGTGCATGTCTATGCCGATGAAATGGCAGCCGCCGCGCTCTCGAAGATGCTCGGACGCCCGGTCAAGTTTGCTGCCGACCGGCTCGAATCCTTCCTGACCGATATCCATGCCCGCGCCCATCGCGTGCACGCCAAGATGGCCTTCAATGCCGAGGGCGATATCACCGCCATCGAAATCGACGACCTGACCGGTGTCGGGCCCTATTCCATGTATCCGCGCACCAGCGCGATGGAGGCCAATCAGGTCCTCAACTTCACCGGCGGCCCGTACAAGCACACCAACTACCGTGCCAAGGCAAAGGTCGTGTTCCAGAACAAGAACGTGATGTGCCAGTACCGGGCGGTGGGGCATCCGGTGGCCTTCGCGGTGACCGAAGCGCTTGTTGATATGGGCGCGCGCGAACTGGGCATGGACCCGGTCGAGATTCGCCGCCGCAATCTGATTGCTGATGACGCCTATCCGACTAAGGGCGCCAGCGGCATCATCTTTGAAGGCCTGTCTCATCACGCCTCGCTCGACAAGCTGATGGCGGCGATCGACTATGACGGCATGCGGGCCGAGCGTGATTCCTTGCGCGAGAAGGGTGTGTATCGGGGCATCGGCTTTGCAGCGATGATCGAACTCACCAATCCGGGGGCGGCGATGTACGGCATCGGCGGGGCACGGATTTCCTCTCAGGACGGTGCGCAGGTGCGGCTGGATTCCAGCGGCTCGCTTGTGGTGCACACCTCGATCACCGAACAGGGGCAGGGCACCGACGCCATTGTCGCACAGATCGCGGCCTCGGCCTTCGGAACCTCGCCCGACAAGGTGAAGGTCGTGACTGGGGACACCGATCATGTGCCCACCGGTGGCGGCACATGGGGTTCACGTGGCGCGGGTATCGGCGGTGAGGCGGTGTTGCAGGCTGCCAAGGTTCTGCGCCAGAACATCAAGGAGATCGCGGGCCAGCTGCTGCAGGCCGATCCGGTGACCCTCGACATCCAGAAAGGCGCCATCGTCGATTTGGGGACGGAGAATGAGCGGATGGGGCTGGATGAACTGGCGCGGATTTCCTATTTCCGCTCCGACCTGATTCCCAAGGGGTTCCAGCCCGAACTGATGGCGACCCGCCATTTCGTGCCGCGCGAATACAACATCGCCTTCACCAACGGCATTCAGGCCTGTTATGTCGAGGTCGATCCCGAGATCGGATTTGTGAAAATCCTCAAGCACTGGGTGGTCGAGGATTGCGGCACGGTGATCAATCCGCAGCTTGTCGATGAACAGGTGCGCGGTGGCGTGATTCAAGGTCTGGGCGGCGCACTGATGGAAGAGTGCCGCTACGACCGTGACGGCAATATGGTGAATGCCAATATGGCCGATTATCTGGTTCCGATGGCCGGGGAGATGCCCGATATCGAGGTTGGCCATGTGGAAACCCCGGCGGGTGATTCCGAGCTGGGGGCCAAGGGCGCAGGCGAAGCGGGTACGGCGGGCGCGCCGGCGGTGGTGATGAACGCGATCAACGACGCGCTCTCCCCGTTTGATGTGCGCCTGTCCCACCAGCCGATCACGCCGGAACGGATCATGAAGGCGTTGGGCAAGTTCTAGGGGGATCGACAATCTCGTCCTCACCCTGAGGAGCGAGCAAAGCGAGCGTCTCGAAGGGTGCTTGGCAGGTTCGGGGGGCGCGAACTCACGCATCCTTCGAGACGGACCTTCGGTCCTCCTCAGGATGAAGGCGTTGGTTTTGCGAAACCCGCTCCCACTCATGTTTGTGCCTGAAATACGTCGGTACACATCCGTCATTGCGAGGAGGCCATAGGCCGACGAAGCAATCCAGTTCGGTGGGGGGCACCTCTGGATTGCGTCGCCTTCGGCTCGCAATGACGTTGTGGATTTGTCCCTGCTAGGAGCTCTGTGCCCGCAGGGCCCAGATTGCGGCCATGAACGCGGCCTTGGCGCGGGGCAGGATCAGCAGGGACAGGCCGATCAGCACCGGGACCAGGATCAAACTCATCTCCAGCGGAGTGAAGCGCCCGCTTTTCGACATCGAGATCATGATCGGCGCCATCACATGGCCGACGATCAGGATCGTCAGCCAGGGTGCCGCATCATCGGAGCGGATTTCTGACCATGCCTCGTGGCATTCGGGGCAGGTGTCGACCTGTTTCAGATAGGCCCGGAACAGGGCGGCCCGGCCACAGGATGGACAACTTCCCTTCAGGCCGCGTCCCAGTGCGGTCCAGAGATTGCGCTTTTCGCCGTTGTCCATGATCTGTCATCCGGAATTGGGAGTTTCGCCACCCGATATACCACGACCGGGAGATAACGGATTCCTGAGCGGCGACATGCCGCATCTCTTTGATTCGTCTCCGCGAAGTCTCTAGGTTGTCGGTTAACAATCAACACAGGGCGGAAACAATGAGTGTGTCTGATTACAGTGGCGAAGGCAGCGTTCTCGACCGCGAGAACAGTTTCATTGGCAAGTCGGTGCCGCGCGCCAATGCCGCGCGCCTGGTTGCCGGACAGGGCAAGTATGTGGATGATCTCACCCTGCCGCGCATGGTCCATGTGGTCTATTACCGCTCACCCTATGCCCATGCCCGCATTATCTCGATCGATGACACGGCCGCACTGGCCTGCCCGGGCGTGATTCGCGTGATCACCGGCAAGGAAGTGGCGGAAGTCTGCACATCCTGGGTCGGCACGCTCGCCCATTTCAAGGGTATGAAATCAGCACCCCAGCACGCGCTCGCCATCGACCGGGCCTGCTGGCAGGGCGAACCGATTGCGGGGATTGTCGCCAATTCCCGGGCCGAGGCCGAGGATGCGATGCAGCTTCTCGAGGTGGAGTTCGAGGAACTTCCCGCGCTGGCTGATCCCGAAGTGGCGATGGATAGCGATACACCGGTGATGCACCCCGATCTGGGGGACAATCTGCTTTTCGAGATGAATCACGATATTGGTGACACCGCCGCAGCCTTCGAGAAGGCCCACACGGTGGTCGAACGCACCCTGCATTTCGGGCGGCATACGGGCGTGTGCCCGGAATCCCGGGCGATCATCGCCGATTATCATTCTTCCGAGCATCGTCTGACGGCCTATCATTCCCATCAGGCCCCGCACATGATGCAGGACCTGTTCGCCCGCCATCTCGACATCCCGAACCAGAATGTCCGGATCGTGTGTGGCGATGTGGGGGGGGCCTACGGCGTCAAGGGCCACACCTATCCCGATGAAATGGCCACGGCGGCGATCTCGCTGATCCTCAAACGGCCGGTGAAATTCATCGCCGACCGTATCGAATCCTTCCTGACCGACCTGCATGCCCGCGACCATCGTGCCACGGCGCGCGCTGCGTTTGCCGAGGATGGCGAATTGCTCGCCATCGAGATGGACGATCTGACCGGTGTGGGTGCCTATTCGATGTATCCGCGCACCAGTGCGCTCGAAGCACTTCAGGTCATCAACTATGTGGGCGCGCCCTATACCCACAAGAACTACAAGGCGCGTTCGCGCGTCGTGTTCCAGAACAAGACACCGATGAGCCAGTATCGTGCGGTCGGCCATCCGGTCGCCGTTGCAATTACCGAGACCCTGATCGAGGAAGGTGCGCGCGCGCTGAAG
>JAURLR010000210.1 GCA_030831135.1 Alphaproteobacteria bacterium | reverse complement strand
TATTCGGCCGTCTCGTCGTGTTCTTCGGGGGTTGAGCTCGACCGCGCCCAGATCGTGCTGTTCGGCAACAAGGCCGGGGCTGGCGGGCGCTACCGGATCGGACATTCGGTGATGAAGGATGCGCTCGACATCGACGGTATCTATGACTCGATCCGCGATGCCGGTCTCGACCTGCCCGAGCGCGCCCGTGCCGAAGACCTCAACGGCAAGCTGGTCAACTGCTTCATGAAGTCCGAAGCGGATCCCCGCGCCCGGCTGCGCGGTCGGCGCCAGATCATGCTCGATGATTCCGACGTGCATCATCATCGCCACTCCAAGGCAGCGGTCGGCGGTGTCGCGGCAGCCGCCATCGGAGACCCTGCGGTCTTTGTCTCGGTCGATGCCATGCATCAGGGCCCCCAGGGTGGCGGCCCGGTGATTGCCATCGTCGATCTGGGCGAATAGCGGAGGAGCTTCATCCTTCGTCAAGCTCAGGATGAGGCTCATATCTGGTTCTGTCTGCCTGGCCTCACCCTGAGCCTGTCGAAGGGCGAGGTCATCGCACCGGCCAATTGGGGACACGAAAATGCCGCTTCCGTTCGAAGACCCTTACAATGCCTTCTGCACCGATACCGAGGCGTTCCTCGAAGGTTCGGAAGGCGGTCCCTTGTCCGGACTGACCTTCGCGGCAAAGGATCTGTACGACGTCAAAGGCCATGTGACTGGCGGCGGCAATCCGGACTGGAAGCGCACCCATCCGCCTGCCACAGAAACCTCGTGGCCTGTCGCCGCGCTGGTCCATTCTGGTGCGACCATGGTGGGCAAGACCCATACCGATGAGTTGTCGCGCGGTATCTTTGGCGAGAATGCCCATTACGGGACACCAATCAATCCTGCCGCGCCGGGTCACGTGCCCGGCGGCTCGTCCAGCGGCTCGGTTGCAGCGGTGGCCGGCGGTCTGGTCGATCTGGCACTGGGCACAGACACCGGCGGCTCGGTACGTGTTCCCGCCAGTTTCTGCGGCGTTGTCGGCATGCGCACGACCCACGGCCGCATCCCGTTCACGAACGCCATCGATCAGGCCCCCAGCTTCGACACGGTCGGGTGGTTTGCCCGGGACGCCGAAACCTTTGCCCGGGCGGGCGAGGTGCTGCTGGAGAGCAGGATCGCGGACCACGCCGCCCCGCGCCTGATCGTCGCTGACGACCTGTTCGCCTATGCCGATACGAGCGTCCGCGACGCGCTCGCCGGACCGCTGGACAAGATCCGCGCGGTAACGCGCGATCATGACGCCATCACGCTGGCCCCCGAAGGCATCGAGACATGGTTCGGCCACCAGGCCGTCCTGCAGGGCCGGGAAGCATGGGACACCTTCGGGGACTGGGTCGACGCGACCGATCCGCGCTTCGGGTTCGAAGTGGCCGAGAACTATCTGATCGGTCGCAACTGGTCCGATGAAGCCCGCGCGGAAGCCGCCGCGGCCCGGCCTGTCTACCGGGCGCGAATTGAAGACCTGCTTGGCGATGACGGGGTGATTGCCCTGCCCACGACCCCCTTCCCGGCGCCGCCGCGAAATTCGCTGCGCTCGGAACAGAAGGCGCGACGTTTTCGTGTGATTGCCATGACGTGCATTTCGGGTCTGGCGGGAACGCCGCAGATCAACTTGCCGCTGGCCAGTGTCGACGGGCGGCCACAAGGCCTTTCGCTGATCGGCCCCCGGGGCAAGGACGAACTGCTGATCGATCTGGCACGGAAAATCCTCGGCACCGCCTGACGCAAACCCCTGGTGTCACTTGCGTCGCCAAGGCCGGTGAGACAATCTTGAGGTACGTCCATTTTCACCCGCAGGTCGTCTACCCATGCACGGAAAACGCGCAGTCATTGTTGGCGGCTCGGTCGGCGGCCTTTTCGCCGGGAACTTTCTCGTACGGCGTGGCTGGGAAGTGGACATTCTGGAGGTCGCGCCGGAAAACCTCGCATCGCGCGGTCAGGGCATCGCCCGCCATGCAGAGCTCGAAGAACTCCTCGACCAGCTCGACGTGCCGCGCGGCATGTCCGGCGGGATCGATGTCACGGGACGCACCGCGTTCGACCGGACCGGCGCGATCATCTCTACGTTTGAACTGGACCAGCAACTCTGCGCCTGGAATCAGGTCTACCTGTCCCTGTTCGAGAGATTTCCGCGCCAACATTATCACGGCGCGCATGTGTTCTCGGGATTCGAGACCAGCAGCGAGAAAACCACGGTCCATACGACGAATGGTCGAAGCTTTGAAGCCGATGTCGTGATCGGCGCAGACGGGTTCCGCTCAGGTGTCCGCCAGATCGTCGCACCGGATATCCAGCCCGAATATGCGGGCTATGTGGCCTGGCGCGGGGTTAGCCAGGAAGCGAACCTGTCGGAGACCTTCCGGCGTAACATCTTCAGCCACTATGCCTTTCTGTTCATGTCCGGAAGTCAGCTCATCGGCTACCCGATTGACGGGGCCGACGGCTCCCAAGACCCTGGTGAACGCCGCTATACCTATCTCTGGTATCATCCCGCGTCCGACGCACTGCTGGCCGATATCCTGACCGACGCGTCCGGCAAGACCTACGAATACGGTATTCCGCCCCATCTGATGCGGCCCGAACATGTCGAAACCGTGCGTGAGAATGCGCGCCAGCAAATGCCCGAGAACTTTCACGAAGCGGTGATGCGGGCAGATAGCACCACCGTGCAACCAATCTACGATGTCGATAACGACCATATCGCCTTCGGGAATGTCGCCCTGATCGGTGATGCGGCCTTTGTCGCGCGGCCCCATGTCGGGGTCGGCGTTCTCAAGGCCGGACAGGACGCGCTCGCTCTCGCAGATGCGCTCGCCGAATGTGACAGCATTCCCGAAGCGATGTCCCGCTACGAGTCCGAAAGACTGCCCGCGGGAAAGCGTGCCGTGGAACACGCCCGCAATCTCGGGGCTTTCATCCAGCGCCGTCTCGACAGCCCGATGGACGATCCGTCCCTGAACCTGCCGCCCGAACGGGTCATCCGGGTCAGCGGCCGCCCGGTCGAGCATATGATCGAACAGGGCCTTTAGAAATCTACGACTGGAGCAGCACCATGGTAAATCTTGAGAACAAGGTCTGCATCGTGACCGGGGGTGCCAGCGGAATTGGCGCACAAACCGCCATCCAGTTTGCCGAAGCCGGTGGCAAGGTCGTGATTGGTGACATCAATGACGAACCGGGCGAGGCTCTTGCGGCACAGATCGGAGCCAATTCGGCCTATCTGCATTTCGATGTCAGCGACCCGGAGGCCTGCGCACGGGCCGTAACCTTTGCAGTTGAGACCTTCGGAAGTGTCGATTGCGTGCTCAACAGCGCCGTTCGCATGGCTCCTGGTGCGCTCAGGGATCTTTCATTGCAGGACTGGAACCGGCTTATCGAGGTCGGCCTGACAGGTTCTTTCCTGATGACTCAGGCCGCAGGGCGCTGGATGATCGACAATGGCCGAACAGGATCCATCGTCAATGTTTCCTCACTCGGCGGGCGCCACCCATATGGTATGGCGGGTGCCTATTCGACCGTGAAGGCCGCCGTCATCATGCTCGCCAGACACTTCGCGATCGAATGGGCCGAATACGGCATTCGGGTCAACACCGTCTGCCCCGGACATGTCGAGACACCCCTCACGGTTTACATGCAGGACCCGGTGATCAAGCAAGGCCGCGCCGATGTAACGCCCCTCAAACGGGTCGGCCAGCCCAATGACATCGCCAACTGCATCATGTTCCTCTTCTCGGAAGAGTCGAGTTACGTAACCGCTGCCACTCTCGACATCGATGGCGGCGTCTCAAGTTCGATCATGAATCACATGCCCGGACGCAAGTGGGACTGAAGCGTTTCCCGTCACTTAACGCGGCGCGAGGCTGTCCTCGGCGGTCAGATGCGCCACCTCAACGTCAGAGCCTGCAAAGGTGCGGGTCACGTGATCGGAGCCATAGATCCACAGGATCACCATTGGCTCATCGCCCACATTCAGGAAATAGTGTTCCTTGCCAGCTGCAACATAGGTTGAATCATAGGCCTTGAGGCGCGTGCGTTCGCCCTCGATATCGACCTCGGCCACTCCGGAGAGCAGCGTGACCTGTTCGTCGCAATTGTGCTTGTGCATGGGCGCTGCCGCACCCGGCGGAAACGAGCTGATCCCGGTCGTGAAAGCGGCGTTGGGGCGAACCCCCGGAACAACGAGTGGGGTTGTGACCACACCCCCGCCGCGCTCCAGCTTGTTCACCTCATCGAATTTCAGAACAATGGATTCAGTCATGGCGTTCCCCAGATCATAAAAACGGTTGCGCAGACTATAGCGCGGCGGGCGCGACCGCGTAGCGCAGATTTCCGGTCTTGATCCAGAGCCGGGCACCTTCGGGGCCGGATCTGGCGGTCACCTTCATGCCATCGGGTAAGCGCAGCCACGAATTTTTGCGCAATGTGTCCCCGCCCTCGGAAAATCCACCGGCAAGCACGAAGTATTCCGCACCGCCATCGGCGCCGATCGTGACCTCTGTATCCGGATCCCACTGCTCGATCCGTACATCCTCACGGGAATCACGAAACAGCGGGGTGACCGAGACGCCCGGTCGTGTTGCGTCAGCAACCGCGCCGATCTTGTTGGTATCGATCCGCACATGGGACCGGTCCTCCGGGTCAAACTGCCAGAGCTTCACCAGAATGACACATCCCGTTGCCGAACCGGGCGTGTGGCTGGATTCCGGCGGGTTCCGGATATAGGCGCCTGCGGGGAAATCGCCATGTTCATCCTGGAAGACACCGTCGAGCACGATGAATTCCTCGCCGCCGGCATGAACGTGTGAGGAGAACGAACTGTCCGGCGCGTAGCGCACGATCGAGGTAGCCCGGGCCACCTCTGCGCCGCTGCGATCAAGAAGCCGCCGCTCCACTCCGGGGCTGGGCGACGACTGCCAGGTCAGGGCCTCGGTGTCGAGAACCGCGCGTTGGCTGAGGTCGGCGTGGAGGTCCATGCTGCCGATTCTGGTCAGGCCGGAATCCCTC
>JAURLR010000209.1 GCA_030831135.1 Alphaproteobacteria bacterium | reverse complement strand
GAAACCCTGCTGGCCGGTGATATGGGCTGCTTGATGAACATGGCCGGCAAGCTGCAGCGCAACGGGGCCAATGTCCGTGTCCGGCATGTGGCCGAGGTGCTGGCCGGGATGACCGATATACCGGCTATCGGCGAAGCGCCGGGCGATGGAGTGAAGTCATGAAGGTCTCGACCACGCGCAATTTCAAGGCCAATGCCGCCGAACAGCTCGCCAATGAAACCCTTCGGGCCGCCCTGACCAAGAGCAAGGGACACTTCACCGACAGCCGGGCGATTGCTGCAGAAAACCTGCCGGAGTTCGAAGATCTTCGCGACCAGTCGCGCGACATCAAGGATCACACGATCGAGAATCTGGACTTCTATCTGGAGGCCTATGAAGCACGCGTGAAGGAATCCGGCGGTCACGTGCATTGGGCGCGCACGGCCGAAGACGCGCGCAATATCGTTCTCGAGATCTGCAAGTCGGTTGACGCCAAGGCCGTCAACAAGGGCAAGTCGATGATCTCGGAAGAATGCGCGATCAACGAGATGCTTGAAGAAAACGGCATCCGCGCGGTCGAGACCGATCTGGGCGAATACATCATCCAGCTGCGCGGCGAGACGCCGAGCCACATCATCGCGCCCGCCGTTCACCTGACCAAGGGACAGGTCGAGGAAAGCTTCCGCGCGAACCACACCCATCTCGATCCGGACCGGATTCTCGAAGAGCCGCCCACACTGCTCGATGAAGCGCGCACGATCCTGCGCCAGAAATATTTCGAGGCCGAAGTCGGTATGACCGGCGCGAACCTTCTGGTGGCCGAAACCGGCTCCTCGATCATCGTCACCAATGAAGGCAATGGCGATCTTTCCCAGCTGATCCCCAAAGTACATATCGTGCTGGCTAGCATCGAGAAGATCGTGCCCACGCTCGAAGATGCTGCCACGATCCTGCGCGTGCTTGCGCGCTCGGCAACGGGTCAGGAATTCTCCAGCTACACGACGATGTCAACCGGCCCAAAACGCGAAGGCGATCCGGACGGCCCGGAGGAATACCATGTAATCCTTCTGGACAATGGCCGGACAGATATGATCGGCACCGAGTTCCAGGAGATGCTGCGCTGCATCCGCTGCGGCGCCTGCATGAACCATTGCCCGGTCTATCAGTCGGTCGGCGGACACGCCTATGGCTGGGTCTATCCCGGCCCGATGGGGTCCGTGCTGTCGCCGGGTCTTCTCGGTGTGGATGAAGCCGGGCACCTGCCCAACGCCTCGACCTTCTGCGGGCGTTGCGAGGAAGTCTGCCCGGTTCGCATTCCCTTGCCCAAGCTGATGCGCAACTGGCGTGAACAGGAATTCGAGAAACATCTCTCGCCCGGTGCCGTGCGTGTCGGTCTGGGGCTGTGGTCCTTCTTTGCGCGGCACCCGAAACTGTATCAGTTGGCAACGGGCATTCAGATGCGTGTGCTTGCCCGCGCCGGTCGTGCGCGGGGGCGTCTGTCCTCGGTGCCGCTCGCCAAGGGCTGGACCAAGTATCGCGACCTGCCCGCGCCCGAGGGCCGCACCTTCCAGTCGCGCTGGAAATCCGGGGAGCGCCCGCAATGAGCGACAATCGCGAAACCGTTCTCTCATCCCTGCGCCGCGCGCTCGGACGTTCGGGCCCCGTGGATGACGACACGGCCACCAAACTGCGCGCGCGCATGGTCGGCCATGCCCGCAACACGGTGCCCGCGCGCACCGCGCTGGACGACGCGGCGCTGGTCGAACTGTTCGAGACCATGGCCAAAAAGGTTCACGCCACGGTGGCCCATGTTCCGAACATGTCGGACGTGCCCGGTGCGGTCGGTGACTATCTGCGCGGTGAAAACCTGCCTTCGGAAATCGTGATGGCGCCCGATGTGACTCTCGATGCGGCACCCTGGGAAGAGAACGCCCTGCTGGAAATCCGGCGCGGTGTCCCCGTGGAATCCGATCAGGTGAGCGTGACCTCGGCACCGGCTGCGGTGGCCGAGACCGGCACGCTTGCCATGTTCTCCGGACCTTCACATCCCTCGACGCTCAACTTCATTCCCGAGACCCATGTGGTCGTTCTGCCCAAGGGCCGGGTGGTCAAATCCTACGAGGATGTCTGGGATGCGATCCGCGCCCAGGCGGCCGATCCGGAATCGGGCCGCGACGGCCAGCTGCCCCGCACGGTGAATTTCATCACGGGCCCGTCGCGCTCGGGCGATATCGAGCAGACGCTTTTGCTCGGCGCGCATGGTCCCCGGCGGCTGCATATCGTGATCGTCGACGGCGAATGAGCCTTCGGAGAAGCTGATGTCCGCAGGTCCCGATGACGATGACGAGGACCTGTTTCGCCGGGTCTTTGCCGATGCAAAACCGCTGAAGAAAAAACGTCCGGTCCCCGAGCACCCGGCTGCAAAGGCCGGGCGCAAGGTCGCAGCGAAAACACCTCCCGACAAGAAAACTGCCGGACGACCTGCCCCGCGGGTTCCCGTGGCTGCTGCGCCCGCACCCAAACCCGTGCGGGCCCTTGCCGCGGGGGATTACACCGGCATGGACCGCCGGACCGCCGAGCGTTTCCGCAAGGGCAAGATGGCGATCGAGGGCCGGCTCGATCTGCACGGCATGTATCAGGATGCCGCCCATGCCGCGCTGAATGATTTTATACGCGCAAGCGCTGCGCAGGGCCGGCGCAAGGTGCTGGTCATCACCGGGCGCGGATCGCGGGAAGGCACGGGCGTGCTACGCGAGCGCCTGCCCCAGTGGCTCAACCAGCCGCCCTGTCGCGATCACGTGGTCTCCTTCACCACGGCTCGACCCCAGCATGGTCGCGATGGCGCGTTCTATGTGTTGCTGCGCCGCAAGCGGGGGGATGCGGCATGACACCCTTCGGCGCAAAGGTTCGTGCGCTGCGGGCGGATCGCAAGATCACCCTCAAGCAGATGGCGGCTGATCTGGAATTGTCGGAAGCCTATCTCTCGACGCTCGAACACGGCCATCGGGGCCGCCCGTCCGAAGCGCTCGTCGTGCAGATCTGTGAATACTTCCACCTGATCTGGGATGACTACGAGGAGATGCACCGCCTCGCCGCGATCTCCCACCCCAAGGTTACCGTCGACACCTCCGGCCTGACCCCGGCCCACACTGAACTCGCCAACACTCTGTCCGAAAAAATCCGCGACCTCCCCGAACAGGACGCCATCGCGTTACTCGCCCGCCTG
>JAURLR010000208.1 GCA_030831135.1 Alphaproteobacteria bacterium | reverse complement strand
GGCCTTCATAGGAAATCGGCCAGAGCTTGCCCATATCGTCACCGAAGACCGGTGAAGACATGGTGGCCTGCCGGGCCGCCATCCAGTTGTAGTTGCCCCGGAGCGTGTTGATTTCACCGTTGTGGCAGATCATCCGGTACGGATGCGCCAGCGGCCATGACGGGAAGGTGTTGGTCGAAAACCGCTGATGGACCAGCGCGACGGCGGAGATGACCCGCTCGTCCTGCAAATCCTTGTAATACTTGACCACGCCATCGGCCAGAACCAGACCCTTGTAAACGATGGTCCGGGAGGAACACGACACCGGATAGTACCCGGGCAGCCCGTCCGCTTCCTCGGCACGCAGACGGTTGGAGGCCACCTTGCGCGCCACGAACAGCTTCCGCTCGAAGGTGTCGTCATCGGCGATGTTGGGACCCCGGCCAATGAAGACCTGACGGTGGATCGGCTCCGTGGGCTTTACGCTCTCGCCCAGAATCGAGGAATCGACAGGCACATCCCGCCACCCGAGAATCTCCAGACCCTCCTGGCGCGTCGCCTCCTCATAGGCATCCTCGATCATGGCGTGCAGGCTTGTGTCGCGCGGCAGGAACAGCTGGGCCACGCCATAATGGTTGCGTTCGGGCAGTTCAAAACCCAGCTTTGCAACTTCGGCACGGAAAAACTCATCGGGAATCTGAATCAGGATACCGGCACCATCGCCCGCCTTCGGGTCCGCGCCTACGGCCCCGCGGTGTTCGAGATTGCACAGGATCTTCAATCCGTCTTCGACAATCTTGCGACTGCGCTCATTGCGGATCGAACAGATCATCCCGATGCCGCAGGCATCGTGTTCATGCGCGGGATTGTAAAGACCCTGCGCGGCCGGCAGGCCGTCATATCGCACCGGTTTCACATCAGCTGAACCAGCCGCATTCCCCAAATTCCGCAATTCTGTGTTTCCGTTGGCCATGGTCGGCTTCACTTCCCGATTTCCTAGAGCTGCACTTATTTCCACTCAACGTTCCGGCTTGTTCCATCTTCCACCCGGGGTTTTTCCACCCCGGATTTTGGGTCAACACACCAAAACTCGCCCGGCTGTCCGGCCGGCGAATGTCTGGAACCCGCATAGTGGTTTTTCGAACGACCGGATATTACCGAAACCGGGCCACAAACCTACCCGGTCACGACAAATAAATTACTTGTTTTTCGGTCACATATCCGCAAGCAGATGCCCGGACTACCGCATGTTTCGAGAAGCCATCACAGCCCCCGCCACGCAAGGAATCTAGGCTCTTTTCGGCAATTGTCATCACTCAATTGAATTTTTTTATCCTGTATTTTCAGACACTTGCGACCCACACTCAACAACCTGCATCCGTCTCGTCGACCCACGCAGGTACATATATCGGCACAAATTCGCGGATTCGCCTCGAATCTATTGCCGCAGCGGCACTTCGCCACTATCCGAAATCAGCAGCTTCCAGCCCTCTGCCGGCGTATCCACAAGATCGAGATGGCCTGCCAGATAGTAAAGGCGCGCGGCATCGGGGCCGGTCGCGGTACAGAACCGGTCCTGCAAATAGAATGGCGGCGTGGCCTGATAATAGAGCCGTGCCCTGACAGAGACCGGCGTCCCGTCCATCTCGTCCCGCGCGACGACATATTCGAGCGAATCCCCGCCCCCCGTCAGATAATCGGGATCATCACCAACAGCGGTCGATCCGGCATCTTCTGCCAGATCATCTCCCGCACCCAATGCCCGCGCGATCTCCTTGCGTTTCTCCAGCGGCAAATAACCCTCGGGCAAGAGACGGTTGTCCTTCACTTCCGCACAGATCGACAGGAAGCTCGTCGTCAACTCGCCTTCCGGCTTGGCATCATGTCCACAGGACACCGCGTCCTAATCGGGCGGCGTGGAAACCAGTTCCTGATAGATCTGCACCTGATCCTGTGCCGTGACAGTCTGGAAATGTGGCTGATGCGCCCGGCTTGCGCGGTCTGCCGGGACCCTGCAACTCGGCCCCCACCAGACTTCACCGGCAACAGGCTCACCTGCCTGATCGATCAGCCGCCCCACCCCATCCGTGCGTCCTGACGCCCACAAAACCTGGCCATCGGCATCAAGCACCTCGAAGGTCACGAAGGTCCGCCGGAAACCGACTCCGGAAGGGAACTTGTGGCCGACCTTGTTCGCGATGGCCACCGAAGCGCGCAATTGCGCGCCGTCGATCTTCACATCGTCAACCGCAATGGTTGCCGCAAAGTTTGCCGCATTGTCATATATCTGGTTTTCCGTCTGCACGACAGGCGGCACGCCTTTGCTCACCAGCATCGGATCCTGTGCCCGCAATCCCAGAATATCGGGGAACTGGCGGGCCATGCGGACCAGAAACATGTTCAGGCCGACAAAGACATGCGGCGAATAATTGTCGCGTTCCACAAGGTCGATCTGGTCCGGCGCGGCGGTGAAGTCTGCCGCCGGGAAACCGGTATGCTCCTGAATGCTTGCGATCTTGCTTTTCGCGGGATTGCCCGAGGGCATGTGACAGTCATTGCACTCCCCGGCCTGGGTCCCTGCGCCCCCGGGAAGCTCTCCGCCATAG
>JAURLR010000019.1 GCA_030831135.1 Alphaproteobacteria bacterium | reverse complement strand
GTCGAAGAAAGCCGCGCAGCCACTGTCATGGATCGCGTCGCGCACGACCATCACTTCCGGGCTGCGCTCCATCGATGGTTCGGACCATTCGCGGTTCAGGTTTGCCCCGCAGGCATTGGTGCGCAGATGGCCGCGGCGCGAGCCGTCCGGGTTCATGTTGGGCACGATGTGGAACACGGCCTTTTCCCGCAGCGCGCGCGCCGTGCGGTCTGCGGGATCGAGCAGGCGGGCTAGGAAGCCCTCCATCCACCATTCGGCCATGCTCTCGCCGGGGTGCTGGCGGCCGATCGCCCAGAAGTTCTTCTTCTCCGGGCCGGGCGTCCCGATGCGCAGCAGGTCCATCGCCTGACCGTCGATTGTCTCGCCCAGCACATCGAGGGCGACGCCGTCGGACAATTGCGCCCGGGCGATCAGGTCGGCATGGCGTTCCATGGAATAGGGCGCGAAATAGGCGAACCAGATGCTGTCGGCGGCCGGCGTGTGACGGATCGTCAGCACGCCGTCGTCATAGCTGGTCGGCACCCGGATCCAGTTCTCCCGGTCGGTGGAGGCGACGGCCTGATAGCCCTCCCAGCCCTTGGGATAGGCGGCGTCCTTCGCGTTCATGATCTGCAGCACGCAGGGCGTATCCTTCGCGCCGGTCAGCCGGAAGTGGAACCACATGTAGAAGTCGGAATTGTTGTCCTTGCGGATTTCCAGCCGGATATCGCCGGGATCGACATCACGGGTACAGACGATATTGCCGCTGTCGAAATTGCTGCTGATGTGGAGGGGCATTCCAATATCCTGTTTTCTTCGGTTCTGAAGGCGGGCGGGTCACAGACCCGCCCCTACCGTAGTTGTGGCATTGTAGGGGCGGGTTTCAAACCCGCCCGTATTGGTGCCAGCCCGTTCTTACGGAATTACCCGGTCGTCGCGCAGTTTCTGAAGCTGGCGGGTGATGGTCTTCTGGGTGTCCCAGAGATCGGTCCAGCCGGTGCTGACGATCTTGGTCAGGCTGGAAACCTGATCCATGTCGTTGTTCAGCGCCATGTCGAGATAGCCCCAGTTGACGATCTCATCCAGCCGGTAAGGTTTCAGCCCGTGTTCGGCGACCATCCGGTCCCAGAGCGGACCCTTTCCGGCCATGGCTTCCGAAATCTTCACCGGGGCCGGATCGCCGGTCTCCATCTCGAAGAAATCGGCAATGCGCGGCCAGACATGCGCCCAGCGGAACAGGTCGCCATTGGTGATGTTGAAGGCATTGTTGGCTGCATCGGGATTTGTCGCCGTCCAGGCCATGGCGCGGGCGAGCAGATCCACATCGATCATCTGGTACAGCCGCGCATAGAAGCCCGGATGGCCCGGCCAGCACAGCGGTCCGCCCTCGGCCTTGGCGATGGCGGCGTAACAGGCGATTCCCGTCAGCAGGTTCATGGCGCTGCCCACCGAGAAGCCCCACACCCCGTGGGGGCGGAGCGTCGACCATGTCCAGTCCTTGCCAGCCTGGCGCGCTTCCAGCCAGTCCTGCTGGGCGTGATAGAAATGTTCGACGGGCGGGCGCGGGTCGTCCTCGCGCGCCGGGGTCCGGTATTTGCCCAGAAAAGTGCCGTACCACTTGGCCCCGTGCATCAGCTGCACGTGCTGCAGGTCGGCGACCGGCTCCAGCGCATCCATCAGATTGGCCAGCATCCCCACATTCAGCGGAATTTCTGCTGCCACGTCGGGGTGGGGCGCATAGGCGGTGAAGAACACATGGGTGACCTCCGAAAGCCCGCCCAGCACACGGGCCGTATCCGCCTGATCCAGCAGGTCGACAGACAGGAATTGCGCGTTTGTCGGGAAATCCGGTGCGCGCCGCGACAATGCGATAACCGACCAGTCGGGGTCACTTGAGAGATGCTGAAGCAGGGCGCGGCCGGTCACGCCGAGCGCACCGGCTATCAGGGCTGTTTTCTGGGGCATGGGTGGGAAGCCTTACTGAGAGAGTGCGGGCGAAAGCTTAGCGCAATCAGACTGGCTTCGTTAGACCCGTGGTTGCCCGTCGTCATTGCGAGGTGCCGCAGGCACCGTGGCAATCCAGACTTGTGCCCCGCGTGGCGCAGAAGCCCGATGGCATCATTTGGCGCACCATTGTGAAACTGCCGGGCATGGCGCTGTATTTGATATTTACATGATATATCAGATATGTTTTAGTGAATGGAAACAGCAGGAAAGGCACCGGATATGGGCAGAAACCCGGGAATCAGTCTCACCGATCAGGCCTATACGCGGATCGAGGAACTGATCGTCACGTTGCAGATTTCGCCGGGTCAGGCGATCTCGGAAGGGGAGTTGTGCGAACTCTCCGGCTTTGGTCGCACGCCGGTGCGCGAGGCGATCCAGCGGCTCGCCCAGCAGCGCCTGATCAACATCCTGCCGCGCCGGGGCATGATCGTCACCGACATCAATGTTGAAACCCAGCTCTCCCTGCTGGAATTGCGCCGCGAACTTGAGCGCATGATGGTCCGGCTGGCCGCCCGCCGGCGTAACGCCGAAGAGAAGTTCCAGTTCGGCGAGATCGCCAGCGGCATGGAGCGGGCCGGGCAGGCGGATGACGAGGAAGCTTTCATGGCGCTGGACAAGGCGTTCAACACGCTGGTCGGCACGGCTTGCCGCAACCCGTTTGCCCAGACCTCCATGGACCAGTGGAACCCGCTGTCCCGCCGCTTCTGGTATCAGCATCACAAACAGGTGGGCGACCTGCCGCGCATGGCGGGGCTGCACGCCGATATCGCCTGGGCGATCGGCGCTGGCGATCCGGACGAGGCCGGCCGGGCG
>JAURLR010000207.1 GCA_030831135.1 Alphaproteobacteria bacterium | reverse complement strand
TTTCAGCGGCCATGGCTTTGTAATGTCGAGAAACCGGAACAGCAGAAAGGCGACGAGATAATAGTGCCAGTCCAGGGCGACCGGCAGGATCGCCAGCCATTGCCCGGCCACTTCATCAATAACGACCCGCTGCGGATCTTCCTGCCGGTGAAAGGTCGCGAGTTTTCCCGAAGCCCAGACGCCGACCACAAAGGCGATCAGGACAAAGACCGCAAGCAGGTACTGGCCGCCGACCAGAACAATCAGCACCGCAAAGGGCAGGGCGGCCAGTGAGCCCCATGTGCCGGGCGCGCCGGGCAGGTCACCTGCGCCAAACCATGTGGCGAGCATCCGCGCCAGACGTGGCTCGTTCTCGGGTTTCAGGTCATTCATTTCGGGCCACGCTGATGGTTGCGGTTGCCTGGGCGGCAATGCCCTCGCGGCGTCCGGTAAAGCCCAGACCTTCGGTTGTGGTTGCCTTGATCGAAATTCTGTCGGGTTCAACGCCGAGGATTTCGGCGATCCGCATACGCATGGCATCGCGGTGAGGGCCGATCTTGGGTGTTTCGCAGATGATTGTGAGGTCTGCGTGGACCAGCCGGCCACCGCTGCCCCGGAGGATATCGTGGGCGTGGGTCAGGAAGCGCGCAGAATCCGCACCTTGCCATTCGGGGTCGCTGGGCGGGAAATGAGATCCGATGTCGCCGTCTCCCAGCGCACCGAGAAGGGCATCGGTCAATGCGTGCAACGCCACATCGGCATCCGAATGCCCGGCCAGGCTCTGGTCGTGCGGGATGTCGATACCGCCCAGCCTGACATGGTCGCCAGCGCTGAAACGGTGCACATCAAAGCCGGAACCGACCCGGGTTTCTTCGCGTGCGCGCAGCCAGAACGACGCGCGGTCGAGGTCTTCATCTCTTGTGATCTTGATGTTTTCCTCCAGACCCGGAACGGTTGAAACGGTCAGCCCGAAAGCTTCGGCAACTGCGGCATCATCGGTCAGATTTTCACCGGCACAGTCCAGATGCGCCCGGAGGATTTTGTCGAACCGGAACCCCTGGGGTGTCTGGGCGCGCACCAGATCACTGCGATCCACGGTCTCGTTCACGTTGCCGTCTTTTATTCGCTTGAGAGTGTCGTGGACGTCGAGTGCCGGAATGACCGCATCGTTGTGTTCCAGTGCGGCGATCACGTCATTGACTACCCGACGGCTTGTGAAGGGCCGGGCGCCGTCATGGATCAGGACAAATGCCGGTGTCGTTTGACGGGCAATATGTTCGAGGCCGTGGCGGACCGAATCCTGCCGCGTATTGCCCCCGTCTACCGGTGCTTCAACCGCGAGACCTGCTGAGGCGGCATGAAAGCCATCGGCATCATCGGGGTGAATCACCGTGTAAACCCGCGCGATCCCGGGATGCGAGACAAAACAATTCAGCGTCCGGCGCAAAACGCTTTGACCGGCAAGTTGTCGATATTGCTTGGGGACATCGCCGGACATGCGCGTGCCGCGTCCAGCTGCGACCACAAGGGCTACGGTTTCCGTCACGTGTGATCCTCACGGGCCAAGACTTTGCGGCACGTTAGTCGTCCCTCGCGCGGTTGCCAAGGTGAGGGTGAAATACCGGCATCGCGGCGAGTGACCCATGTGCGCGTGAGGACTATGATGCGCCCATGAACGGATCAATTATCTTGGGTATCGCAGCGTTGCTCACCCTGCTTCCCGCGGCTTTCTGGCCTGCGCGACGCGCGGCGGATTCTGCTGTCGAAGACGCTGGCGCCCTGTTCTGGATGCTGGTCGGGGTCGCGACGATTGGCCCGGTCGCGCTTGAAATTGCTGCGGGCGGCGGCATGTGGCGAAGCGGGTTCAGCGCAACGCTGTGGACCATCGTTTCCTCGACGATGATCGTCTTCGTCATCGTGAGCCTGATATCGCGTTCCGTGCGCCGCCTGCGAATTCTGCTGATGCCCTATGTGGTTATCCTGGCCGTGATCGCGCTGCTCTGGTCATCGGTTCCCGGACATCCGGTCTCTGGCGCCGGGATGACGACGTGGCTGCAGGTGCATATCGGCATATCGCTGGTGACCTATGCCCTCATCACCCTAGCAGCGACAGCCGCGCTCGCGGTCTGGCTGAAGGCCCGTACTCTGCGCAAGCGGGCGGCCTCGGGATGGACCGATGCGTTGCCCGCCGTGGCGGATGGCGAACGGTTACAACGTCGTTTGCTGTTCTGCGCCGAAACAGTGCTCGGCCTCGGCCTGTTGAGCGGGATGGCCACGCAGTTCCTTGTCGCGGGATCGCTGATCGCGCTCGACCACAAGACCATCTTGTCGATTGCGGCGTTCGTGGTTCTGGGAATTTTGCTGCTCCTGCAACATGGGAGCGGATTGCGGGGACGGGCGGCCGCGCGGTTTGTCCTGATTGTCTATCTCCTGATCACCCTTGCATTCCCGGGCGTGACATTCGTGACGGACATAATTCTTTCATAACTATCTCTGTGAAAGACTTGTTGCGCTGCAGCAAATGTGCCTAATATGCACAATCAATAGTCATTTGCATAATTTGCATAATAATTGGGCGTTATGTCGGCGATCAAGTTTGAACCATTCAGTGTTGGCAATGTAACCATCCCGAACCGGGTGGTTCTGGCTCCCATGTCGGGCGTGAGCGATTTGCCGTTTCGTCGGCTGGCATCACGCTACGGTGTGGGGCTCGTGGTGTCCGAGATGGTCGCCAGTCGTGAAATGCTTCGGGAATCCCGGCAGTCGGCGCGCCGCATGCTGTTTGACACCGGCGCGGGGCCGGTCTCGATCCAGCTGGCCGGGACGGAGCCTGATGTCATGGCAGATGCCGCCCGTCTGGCCGTCGATCGAGGCGCGGAGATCGTGGATATCAATTTTGGCTGCCCGGCAAAGAAGGTGGTCCGCAAGGCGACAGGATCTGCACTGATGCGTGATGTGCCGCTTGCCACGGACATCATGAAAGCGGTTGTCGATGCGGTTGAAGTTCCGGTCAGCGTGAAGATGCGTACAGGCTGGGACCAGGATAGCCGCAACGGGGTTGAACTGGCGCAGATCGCCGAGGATGTCGGTGTGCAGATGCTGACCGTCCACGGACGCACGCGTTGTGATTTCTATACCGGCACGGCGGACTGGAATTTCATTGCCGGCGTGAAAGACGCTGTGCGTATCCCGTTGATCGCAAATGGGGATATTCGCAGTTTTGCCGACGCGGTGACCTGCCTGGAAACCACAGGGGCCGATGCGATCATGATAGGCCGTGCGGCGCAGGGAAAGCCCTGGTTTCCCGGTGATGTGTCACATTTTCTGGCCACCGGCGCGGCCCGTTCCGAACCCGACATTCTGGAGCGCTGGGGAATCATGCGTGAGCACCTCGAGGAAATGATGACTCTCTACGGCACCAACACGGGTATCCGGAACGCGCGCAAGCATATCGGCTGGTACCTGACCGGCGTGCCCGGTGCGGCCGAATTCCGGAATGTGGTCAACAACACGCTGGACCCGTCGGTGATTGCGCAGGAGCTGGTGCGGTTTCGCGAGCGAACGGTGGCGGTGGCACACTGATGGATAGATCAAAGAACGCAGCTCTGGTGGACAAGAACGATACGCCCGATGCATCGACAATCCTGAACCTGTTGAGCGACTCTGTCCTCGCCGTCGGCGAAGACCGGACCATTCGGTACGTGAACTATGCGGCTGAACAGATGTTCGGAATGGGCGCGCATCACCTTGTCGGGCGTGCGCTTGATGAATTCATTTCGCCCGATAACCCCTTGTTTTTCATCATTGATAAATCCCGTTCGGAAAGTGCGAGTTATTCGGAGCGGAGTGTCCGTCTGGATGGCCCGCGTCTGAGTGAGCGTGATGTGTCGGTACAGGTTGAGCCGTGGTTCGACGGGATCGGCACGGTGGTTGTCAGCCTCCACGAACAGACACTTGCCCAGCATATCGACCGGCAATTGGTGCATCGCGGCGCAGCCCGCTCTGTAACAGCCATGGCCTCCATGCTCGCCCATGAGGTCAAGAACCCGCTTTCTGGGATTCGCGGAGCGGCCCAGTTGCTTGAGGATGGGGTCGACGATGCCGGGCGCGAACTGACGCAACTGATATGTGATGAAGCAGACCGGATTGTCGCGCTCGTCAACCGGATGGAGGCTTTCTCGGATGAACGCCTGCCTGAACGTTCGGCGGTGAATATTCACGAGGTTCTCGATCGGGTTCAGAAGATTGCTGAGAACGGTTTCGGACGTAGTGTCACCTTCACGGCGTCCTATGACCCGTCCTTGCCCATGGTGCATGGCAATCGTGACCAGTTGGTGCAGATATTCCTCAACCTCATCAAGAACGCGTCCGAGGCCGTGCCGGCCAATGATGGTGAAATCACCCTGGAAACCAGATACCGCCACGGCCTGCGTCTGACGATTCCGGGAAGTGGTGAACGGGTCGACCTGCCGATTGAAATCACGGTCCGGGACAATGGTCCCGGTGTACCTGAAGACGTTCAGCCGTTTCTTTTCGATCCGTTTGTGACGACCAAAAAGAACGGCACGGGCCTTGGATTGGCCCTTGTTGCAAAACTTGTCGGGGATCATGGCGGGGTCATTGATCTCGAAAACGATGAACGGGGAGCGGCCTTCAAGGTCATGCTGCCCGTTGATCTCAGCCCGGAAGGTCGGTCCCAATGAGTGCTGCTACAATTCTGATTGCTGACGACGACCGAAGCATTCGAACCGTTCTGAGCCAGGCGCTCGGGCGTATCGGTCATGATGTGCGAACCACCGGCACAGCGGCCAATCTCTGGCGCTGGGTCTCGGATGGAGAAGGCGATCTCGTGATTACCGATGTGGTGATGCCCGA